>JAISXE010000247.1 GCA_031270615.1 Spirochaetia bacterium | reverse complement strand
TGGTCGTATTTTTGTATCCGCTACGCGGATACAAAAATACTGCTCGCCCATGCAACCCGGGTTTTTGGCGCGGGAGCGCCAAAAAGGCGCACATCTTTTTCTTAACTTGTTGACAGTGGCAGGCAAAGGGCAGGATAAACGCATAGGAATTTTTAACCACAGACAGGCATGGACAAAAAGAAAATTTCAAGGCAAAAGTCAGTGTGGTCAGTGGTTGGTTTTTCCGAATTTATTTGTATTTTCTCTATGCGTTTATCGTGGGCAAAGGGAATGTGAGGATTTTGGGCGCGTGGGCTGGCAGCAACCGCAGGTTGCTGCCAGCCCCGAAAAAGCAATCGCACCCGGGGGTTTACATGGCATAGTGAGCGACGCGGGATTCGAACCCACGACCCCAAGCTCCGGAGGCTTGTACTCTATCCATCTGAGCTAGTCGCCCGCAGGAAACCACTTTACCCGGTTTTACCTTATTATGTCAACCCGCCGCGGCTTACTTCAGCTCATAGGTCCAGCCGTAGGGGTCTTCCCGTTTGCCGTACTGGATGCCGGTGATGGTGTCGTAGAGCATGCGGGTCACCTGGCCCATGCTGCCGTCGCCGACTATGATGGTCTTGTCCCCCCAGACCAGCTTGCCCACGGGGCTGACCACCGCGGCGGTTCCCGAACCAAAAACCTCTTCGAGTTTGCCGTTCTCCTGGGCTTCCTCAATCTCGTAAATGGAAATGCGCCGCTCACTGAGCGGTATCCCCTGGTCTTTCGCGATCCGGATAATCGAATCGCGGGTGACTCCCGGCAGGATGCTCCCCTGCAAGGCCGGGGTGATGATTTCCCCGTCGATCTTGAAGAATATATTCATGCTGCCCACTTCCTCGACATAGGTCTTCTCGATGCCGTCAAGCCACAGCACCTGGCTGAAGCCCTTCCGGTGGGCCTCCTCCCCGGCAAGAAGGCTTATCGCGTAATTGGCCCCGGCCTTGGTGGTTCCCGTTCCGCCCCGCACGGTGCGCACATAGTTGCTTTCAACAAAAATATCCACAGGCGCCAGCCCTTTGGGATAATAGGCGCCTACCGGCGAGAGGATGACATACAAAAAATACTCCTCCGCGGCCGCCACGCCCACAAAGGGGTCCGTGCCTATGTAGGTCGGCCGGATATACAGGGAGGTCCCCGGAGTTTTCGGGATCCAGCCTTTTTCCAGTTTCACGAGCTCGTAAATCGATTGCAGAAGAAAGTCCCCGTCAAACGGCTCCATGGAAAGCCGCGCGGCGGACAGGGCCATCCTCTTCATGTTTTCCCAGGGGCGGAACAGGAGGATCCTGCCGTCCTCCGCGTGGTAGGCTTTCAGGCCTTCGAAAACCTCCTGGGCGTAATGCAGGACCAGGGCCGCCGGCGAGAGGCGCAAATCCTGAAAAGGCTCAATCGCGGCGTAGTGCCAGCCGCGGGCCTGGTCGCGCTTCATCATCAGCATATCGTCGGTAAAAATCCTCCCAAAGCCGAGTTTGCTTTCATCTTTCGGTTTTTCCTTCAACGTCTCCCGCTTAATAAAATCAAGTTTCATTTTTTTACCTCCTGAAAAATTATAGCCCGGCTTCCTTCGCAAGCGCCGTAAACGCCTGGAGCGAATTCTTTATGGTCTCGATGCCCACGCAGTACGCGAGCCTGAAATACCCCGGGCAGCCGAATCCGTTTCCCGGCACAAGGATGATTTTATGTTTCAGCGCCATCTGCTTGAAGGCCGCCGTATCGGGCAGCGGCGACTTCGGGAAAAGATAAAACGCCCCCCCGGGTTTGACGCAGGAAAAACCCAGCTTTACAAGATGCCCGTACAGAAGGTCCCGCCTTTCCCGATAGATGCCGACATCCACTTTCGCGTCCAGGGACCGCCCGACAAGCCTCTGGAAAAGGGAGGGCGCGTTCACGAAGCCGAGCGTCCTGTTGGTAAAGGCCAGGGCCTCGCACAGCGTCGCGCAGTCCTCTATCCTGCTTGAGGCCGCCACATAGCCTATGCGCTCCCCCGGCAGGGACAGGCTCTTGCTGAAGGAGTAGCCCACAAGCGCGTTTTGGAAAATCCGCAGAACCTCCGGCGCCTCCACGCCGTCATACACAATATCCCGGTAGGGCTCGTCGGACACAAGGTAGATAACCCTGCCGTACTCCCTGCCCTTTTTTTGAAGAACGTCTTCCATCCCGGCCAGAAGCTCCGCCGGGTACACGACTCCCGTGGGGTTGTTCGGCGTGTTCAGAATGACGGCCTTGGTCCTGGGACTTATGCCCCGTTCCAGGGCATCGAGGTCCGGCAGAAACGAGCCTTCCTCCGTCGGCACAACGACGATGCGCCCCCCGTGGTTTTCCGTGTAGAATTTATACTCGACGAAAAACGGGGAAAAAATGATGACTTCATCGCCGGGATCCAAAAGGGCTTTCAGGACGACGTTCAAGCCCCCCCCCGCGCCGCAGGTCATGACGATATTTTCCTGGGTGAGCGGCACCCCGCTTTTGCCGGCAAGCCGCTCCGCGATTTTTGCCCGCACATCCGCGTAACCCGCGTTGTTCATATACCCGTGGATCCCGGGGGGCGGGTTTGCCACAAGATCCTCCAGCGCGGCGATGGTCCCCTCGGGCGGCGGCGGGTCGGGATTTCCCAGGCTGAAATCAAAAACATTCGCCTCGCCGAACTCTTTTTTGAGCCTTGCGCCTTCCTCAAACATGGCCCGTATGGCCGACGAGTTTTTGAGGTTCTCTACAACCTTTCGTGAAAACACGGTATTCTCCTTAATCCCGCCATACTACACGAAAACCGAAAAAAATGGAAGAGGGCGGGCGCGAAGAGCGGGGCCTCGGCGTGTACTTTTCTCAAAAGCATTTATAATTTTGGCAAAAATTTTTCGC
>JAISXE010000246.1 GCA_031270615.1 Spirochaetia bacterium | reverse complement strand
TGGTCGTATTTTTGTATCCGCTACGCGGATACAAAAATACTGCTCGCCCATGCAACCCGGGTTTTTGGCGCGGGAGCGCCAAAAAGGCGCACATCTTTTTCTTAACTTGTTGACAGTGGTTTCTAAACAACTCTATTGAAAAAAATCTGTCCGTGTGGTCCGTGCCGTGTGGTCAGCGAGGTCTGTGGTTTCTCTTACTTCTGTTGCGCAAGGCGGGGAATTATTTAAGGATAGGCCCTAAACGACCGGCTTGGAAAAAAGCAAAAAAAGAGGGCAACCATTCAGCCGGAGAAGAAAACCACTGACCACACTGACGGTAAGAAGCAACAAGTTAATCCGTGCCTGTCTGCGGCTGTCCGTGGTTAAAAAAACCCTATGCGTTTATCCTGCGCCGCGCTCTTGACAAATCCCTTTGTTTTCTTTTACCTTCTATAGCAAACGTTTGGTAACGGATTCATAAGGAAGTTGCAAAACTTTGAGGAAAAACCTTTTTTTTATAATCGCGGGTGTTCTGTTGTGCGGCCTGCCCCTCGCGGCCCAGGAGATTCTGACCGCGGAGAATTTTTTCGATCAGGTTTCGGAGGTCTACGGGGAGGTGCGGGACTATGTGGCGAAGGCCACGATTATCCAGGAAAAAGAGGCCATGGGCGGCACTCTCTACTACAAGTCGCCCAACCTCCTGCGTATCGATTTCACGAGTCCGGCGGAGCAGGTTTTGGTGACGGACGGCAGCAAGCTGACGGTGTATATCCCGCTTTACCGCGTTATCATGTCGCAGACCCTCAGAAGGCGCGCTGCGGGGGCGGTTCCGTCGATGGCGGGCAAGCAGGGGCTGGCGCTGCTGAAGAGGAACTATTATATGGCCTTTCTTGAGGGGCCGGGCAAGGTCCCGCTGGACCCGGGGTCTTCCCTTATGGTGACGAAGCTCAAGCTTACCTGGCGCACGAACTCCGAAGGTTTCCGGGAAATGGTTCTTTCGGTGAACAGCCAGAACATGATATGCAGGATTGACGCGGTAACAGTGGGTTATCAGAAAATCCAGTTCAATTTTGAGGATATCAGGATTAACCAGAATATTCCCGACGCGCGTTTTAAGTATGATCCTCCGGCCTCGGCGAATGTCCAGGAAAACTTTCTGTTTGAACCTGACTAAGCACAGGCGGCGTATATGGAATCTTTAGGGAAAAAATTCAGGACCGCGCGGGAAGCCCGGGGATTTACCACGGATCAGGTGGCCCGCGACACGCATATCATCAAACGCTACATTAGCTCCCTGGAGGAGGAAAATTTCGACCAGTTCCCCGGCGATACCTATATCATGGGTTTTATTCGCAATTACGCCGATTACCTGGGGTTTAATCCTGACGAATGCGTGAGTCTTTACAAGAACATGCGGCTCCAGGAACAGCCTGTTCCCATCGAGGCCCTCCTGGAGAAAAAATCCCCGAAGGTCTTTGTCGCCGTGCTTGTGGGCCTCGTGGTCCTTGGGGGCCTTGCCGCGGGCGGATATTTTTTCTTTTTCCGGGGGGGGGTCCGGGCGGCGGAGGCCGTGGCGGAAAGGGCGGAACAACCGGCGGCGCAGGCTGCCGCGTCCCCGGTCCAGTATGTCATGGAGGAAGAGGCTGTCGAGCAAAGTTTCGGGGCGGGTGACGAGCTTATCATCAAAAGGCAGGACGCCTCCTATACCCTGAAAATCGAGAAGATAGAGGACGAGGTGCTTCTTATAACCCCCGTCGAGAATATGTCTTTGCGGGAGGGCGGGGAGGCGTACATCCGCCTCGCGCCCCAGGGGGAAACCCTGAAAGCCATTTGCCGCAGCATCGAGCGCGGCGGCCAGGCGCGGGCGGTTTTGTTTTTCGATACATATCTCCAGGCGGATTCCGGGGCTGCCGCGGCGCCGTCTTCCGGGCAGCAGGCGGCGTCTTCCGCGGCCCTGGGTTCCACAAACGAGCCTTCCCGCGTAAAGCGTTCCCAGGTGATTGCCGAATCCCCTTCGCAGGCGCCCTTTACCTTCGAGGCGGAATTCCGCGGCTACTGTTTTTTCCGTTACATGACGGACAACCAGCCCCGCGAAGAACGCTATTTCCGGCGCGGCGAAACCTTCCGCATGGACGTAAACAGGGAAATCCGGCTGTGGTACTCGAACTCCGGCTCCTTAAGGGCGCGGATTTCCGGCAACGAAATCGAGTTCGGCAAACCCGGCGAGGTCGGCGCCGTCCTTATACGCTGGGTGGCCGCGGAAACGGGCCGCGGCTACAGGCTTGAAGTCATTCCGATGTACTGATGCCGCAAAAAACTTTTTATATTGAAAACCTCGGCTGTGCCAAGAACCAGGTTGACGGGGAGGCGCTGGCCGCCGTCCTTGAGGACTCGGGCTGGCTTCCTGTGCGGGAGGCCGGGGACGCCTCGTTTGTCATCGTCAACACCTGCGGCTTTATCGACGCGGCGAAAAGGCAGTCCATCGACACGCTGCTGGGGTTTCGCAGGCTTTACCCCGGAAAAAAAATCCTCGCCGCGGGCTGCCTTGCCGAGCGCTACGGGAACGAGCTTTTTGCCTCCCTGCCGGAAGCCGACGGGGTTTTCGGCAACCGCGATCTTGGCCGTATCGCGCGATTCGCCGAAAGCCTGGTTTTTTCGCGCAAAAAGAACAACCGCGCCCTTCTTCTGCCGAAACTCCACGGCAGTCTGCCGCCCCGGAAAAAGGTGTTTTCCCTTCCGGGCGCCGTTTACATAAAGGCAGCCGAAGGCTGCGACAACCGCTGCGCCTTCTGCGCCATCCCCCTTATCCGGGGGGGCCTGAGATCGCGTCCCGCGCGCGAGGTCGCGGCGGAAATCAAAACCTTTGTCGGGCGGGGCGTGGGCGAGTTCAACATCGTGGCCCAGGACCTCGGCGCCTACGGAAGAGACCTGCGGGGCGGGCAGGGGCTTCCCGCGCTGCTGCGTGGCATCCTGGCCCTTCCCGGCGATTACCGGCTGCGCCTCCTGTATATCCATCCCGAACATTTCCCGGCGGAGGTCCTGGATATCTGCGGGGAGGACAAACGCCTTCTTCCCTATTTCGACCTGCCTTTCCAGCACGCATCCTCCGCCATTCTGAACGCAATGGGCAGAAAAGCGGGCATGGAAGAGAACCTGCGCCTTATCGAAAACATCCGCGCGCGCTCGGCCGACGCCGTTATACGCTCCACTTTCCTTTTGGGTTTCCCCGGCGAGACGGAAAAGGATTTCCAGGCCCTCCTTGATTTCCAGCGGCGGGCCGCCTTCGACTGGCTGGGGTGCTTTACCTACTCCCCGGAGGACGGCACGCCGGCTCAGGCCCTGCACCGGAAAAAAGCCCTGCGGGTTCCCAAAAAGACCGCCCTTGCCCGGAAAAGCCTTGTGGAGGAGGCCCAGGTTCCCATCACGGAAAAACGCCTTGGGCGCTTTATTGGCCGCCGCGTGGACCTGCTTGTCGAGGAGCGGGTTGAGGGCGAGAACCTGGTTCTGGCGCGGGCGTGGTTTCAGGCGCCGGAGGTTGACGGGCTGACCGTGCTGCACGCGAAGGAAGGCTGCCCGCCGCCCGCGCCCGGCAGCAGGGTTTCGGGAAAAATCATCCGGCGGAACAATTTCGACATGGAAGCGGTGTGCTGGCCGGGAGAAGAAGGTAACCACTGACCGCACAGACGAAGACAGGGAAACCGCTGGCCGCACAGGCCATGCGCGCAAGGGATTGTAGGGGCGCGAAGCGGCCACGCGCATGCCCCAGCAAACGCACGCGGGAGCGTGTCCGCGATAGCAATGCTCCCGGGCAAGAGGCCCTAAAAAGCCCTTGGCGTATGCACAGCTTAATGGCCGAGCGCGGGGCGGAACCCCCGGAAAGCCCGGTTTTTTTCGGCTGCCGAAAAAAATGCGCCCCCCTCTTTCTTTTAAAACTTTGCTCCTGACTTCTTATTCCTGATTCCTGGCTTTTGCCTCCCCTTCCCCCTCCCCCCGCATTTGCGGTATGATATGCCACCATGAACAGCAAATATCCTTTTGACGAGATTGAAAAAAAGTGGCAGGCGTACTGGAAGGCCAACAAAACCTTCGAGGTGGGCGAGGACCCTTCCGTGCCGAAGGAAAAGCGGAAGTACGTCCTGGACATGTTTCCCTATCCTTCCGGGGCGGGGCTTCATGTGGGGCATCCCGAAGGCTATACGGCGACGGATATTTACTGCCGCTACCTGCGCATGAAGGGTTACAAGGTTCTGCACCCTATGGGTTTTGATTCCTTCGGGCTGCCTGCGGAGAATTACGCTATCAAGACGGGCACGCACCCCCGGGCAACCACCGAGGCAAATATCGGGCGCTTCAGGGAGCAGATACAGGCCCTGGGGTTTTCCTACGACTGGTCGCGGGAGGTGTCCACGCACACGCCGGAATACTACCGCTGGACGCAGTGGATTTTCCTGAAACTTTTTGAAAAGGGGCTGGCCTACGAGGACGAGATTCCGATCAACTGGTGCCCTTCCTGCAAGACCGGGCTTGCCAACGAGGAAGTAAAGGAGGGATGCTGCGAAAGGTGCGGAACGCCGGTTGTGCGTCGGAACATCCGCCAGTGGATGTTGCGCATAACAAAGTACGCCCAGCAGCTTCTGGACGATCTTGGCCTTTTGGACTGGCACGAGTCAATCAAGCTGATGCAGCGCAACTGGATAGGCCGCAGCGAGGGCGCGAATGTCGTTTTCCCGCTGGAAAAAGGGGGCGGCGGCATCGAGGTCTACACGACGCGGCCCGACACGCTTTTCGGCGCGACCTACATGGTCCTGGCGCCCGAACACAAACTGGTGGATGCCATTACCACGGACCGGCAGCGCGCCGAGGTTGACGCCTACCGGGAGTCGGCAAAGACAAAGAGCGATTTGGAGCGCACCGATCTCGCGAAGGACAAAACAGGGGTGTTTACCGGGGCCTACGCGATAAACCCGGTAAACGGCGCGAGGATTCCCGTGTGGGTTTCCGACTACATCCTGATTTCCTACGGCACGGGCGCCATCATGGCGGTGCCGTCCCACGACGAGCGCGACTGGGACTTTGCCAAAAAGTTCGGCCTCGAGATCGTCCAGGTCGTGTCAAAGGACGGCAGCGTGTACGAGATGGACCACGCGGAAATCTTCGACGGCTACGCGGTGAACTCCGGGGAGTTTACCGGCATGGGGACGGCGGAATGCAAGGCCCGCATGATCGGCTTTCTTGAGGAAAAAGGCATCGGAAAACGCGCTATCAACTATAAGCTGCGCGACTGGGTATTCTCCCGCCAGCGCTACTGGGGCGAACCCATCCCCCTGGTGCACTGCGCCTCCTGCGGCATCGTGCCGCTTCCCTATGAGGAGCTGCCGCTGGCCCTGCCGGAGGTGGAAAGCTATGTCCCCACGGGAACGGGGGAATCCCCCCTGGCCGCGATTGGCGATTGGGTGGAAACAAAATGCCCTAGATGCGGCAGGGCGGCAAAACGCGAAACCAATACCATGCCCCAGTGGGCGGGTTCCTGCTGGTACTACATGCGCTTTACCGATCCGAGGAACCCCCATGCCCTTGCCGAAAAAAGCAAACTGGATTACTGGCTGCCCGTCGACCTCTATGTGGGCGGGGCGGAACACGCTGTTTTGCATCTTTTGTATGCGCGGTTCTGGCACAAGGTTTTGCACGAAACCGGCGTTGTAAGCTGCGCGGAGCCTTTCACGCGCCTGGTGAACCAGGGCATGATTCTGGGCGAGGACAACCAGAAAATGTCCAAATCCCTGGGCAACGTCATCAACCCCGACGACATCGTGCGGGACTACGGCGCGGACTCCATGCGGGTCTACGAAATGTTCATGGGGCCTTTGCAGGTTTCAAAACCCTGGTCGACGAACGGCCTTGTCGGCGTCCACCGCTTTTTGGACAGAATCTGGCGCGTCTCCCAGCGCCCGCTGGCAAGCGGCGGGCCCCCCGAGGCGCTCCTGCGGCTTTTCCACAAAACCCTGAAAAAAGTCGAAAGCGACACGGAAAACCTCGAATTCAACACGGCCATCGCCCAAATGATGATTTTCACCAACGAACTCTACAAAGAGGAAAAACTGTACCGCAGCCTCTGGGAGCCGTTCGTCCTTATCCTGTCCCCCTACGCGCCCCATCTGGCGGAGGAACTCTGGGCGAGGCTGGGGAACAAGCCCTCGCTTTCCGGCCTGCCCTATCCGACCTGGGACGAGGCCCTTACCCGCGACACGGAAGTAACGGTGGTATTCCAGGTGAACGGCAAAGTGCGGGCCAGGGTGGGGTTTCCCGCTGGCGTCGCCGGCGACACGCTGAAAAAAGCCGCGCTGGAAAACGCGCGGGTCAGGGAATACACGGAAGGAAAAACCATCGTCAAAACGATTGTGGTGCCGGAAAAACTGGTCAACATCGTGGTAAAGTGAAGATGGGGAATTTTACCACGGAGAACACAGAGAGATAAAAATGAACCGTTTTGAAACGCGGCGGAAAAAAGCATACGGATACCTGGACGAAAACGGCATAGACCTTTTCGTCATCGAGGACACCGAGGGAAGAAGGTCCCCCTCCCTGCGCTACCTGTGCGGCCATCCCGCCGATGCCGTGCTTTTTTTGTCCAGGCAGGGCAGGGCCGTCCTCTTTCCCTGGGACACGGCCCTGGCCGCGCGCTACGCGGATGCCGATGAGATCCTCCCCTACGGCGATTTTGGCCGCCGGCCCCGCGAGGCCATCGCGGGATTCCTGCGCAAAGAATTCCCCGGCGGCAGGCCGAAAATCGCCCTGCCCTCGGCCATGCCCTACCCCCTTGTCATGCAAAGCTCCGAAGAAATCCGCAAAGAGTTCCCCGGCGCCGAAATCCTGTGCGCGAATGAAGGCCCGGACGCCTTTATCGGCAAACTGCGCATGGTCAAGGACGCCGAAGAGACAGCCCTGCTGCGAAAAGCCGCGGATATTCTGAACGCGCTTTCCGAAGGCATTGAAAAAGGCCTGCGCCGCAAAAACCTGGCAACGGAAACCGACGTCGCCCTCTTTATCGAAAGGGAATGCCGCGTTCTCGGCGCGGAGGGCACCAGTTTCCCCACCCTTGCCGCGGGTCCGGGCCGGAGTTTCGGCATCCACGCTTTTCCCGGCTACACCGCCGCCCCCTTCGCCGCGCCGGGCCTGTCCATCCTGGACTTCGGGGTCTCGGTCGAAGGCTACGCCGGGGACGTGACCCTGACCTTTGCCGCGGGACAACTCTCCGCCAAACAAAAAACCCTGGTAGACCTGGTGGAGGAAGCCTATAGCGCCGCCCTGGACCTGTGCGGGCCCGGCGAATCCACCCTGAAAATCGCGCAAACCGTGGAGCGGATTTTTGCCCGCCGGGATTTTGCCATGCCGCACTCCCTG
>JAISXE010000242.1 GCA_031270615.1 Spirochaetia bacterium | reverse complement strand
TGGTCGTATTTTTGTATCCGCTACGCGGATACAAAAATACTGCTCGCCCATGCAACCCGGGTTTTTGGCGCGGGAGCGCCAAAAAGGCGCAGATATTTTTCTTAACTTGTTGACAGTGGTTGTTAAGCAGGAAATGCAGCGGACAATGCGCTTTTTGGGATACCATAAAGGGTATCCTGTTTTTAGTAAAATTCATAATTTTAAAGGAGAGTGGATGATGAAAAAAAGCATGCGGATTTTCACAGTGGTTTTGCTTCTTGTCGGCCTGCCCGCCGCGGTCTTCGCCGGGGGTGGCAGCGAGGCGGCAGGAGGGGAAAAAACCGAGGTAATTAAATTTTCGAGCCCGGTTGCCCCGGATCACGCGAACACCCTGGGGGCAAATCTTTTCGCGGAAAACGTCGGGAAGGAATCGGGCGGACGCATCAAAGTGGAAGTGTTCCCCGCGAACCAGTTGGGCGATGTCAAAGATGTCATTGAGTATCTTATGACCGGCAGCGTCCACATGTACATCGGCGGAACGGCCGAAACCAGCCTTTTTCAGTCGGAATGGGGAGTCATGGACTGCCCCTATCTTTTCCGCGATTACGACCACCTGATAAAGGCCGCCAACAGCGACATCATCAAGGAAATCAGCGCAAAAATGGACAAAAGCCGCGGGGTAAAAATCCTCCGGGCGGATCTGTATTACGGCGCGCGGCATCTTACAACCCGGACAAAGCCCATAAAAAGCCCGGCGGACATGAAGGGCCTTTTGATCCGCGCCCCCGACCAGCCGGTGTACCTCGAAGCGGTCCGGGCCATGGGCGCGACCCCCACGCCGGTGGCTTTTTCCGACCTCTATATGTCCCTCAAGCAGGGCGTTGTTGACGGCCAGGAAAACCCCATACCGACGATCTATACCTACAAATACTACGAGGCGCAAAAATACCTGATGCTGACCGGCCACATGCTCCGCGTCAACGTCATCGGGGCCGCCTCCGGCTGGTATAACGGGCTTCCCGCCGATCTGCGGGGCATTATCGAAAAAAATCTGGGCACCATGATTGATTACAGCAATAAGCTGACCCTCAAGCAGGAAACTGATATGCTCGAAGAATTGAAAAAACTCGGCATGGAAGTCGTCCAGCCGGATGTCGAAGCCTTCCGCGCCGCCGCGAAAGATGTTCCCAAGGCTTTTATAAAAGAGTGGGGGGCGGATACCGCTGCCCGGATCGCGGCAATAAAGTAAGCGCCGGGGCTTGCAACAAACAAGGAAGCGGCGGGACAACACCCGCCGCATTTCAAACAAGGATTAGCCATGAAAAATTTTTACGCTAAAGTGGATAAGGCAACCGAAATCGGAAGCATCGCTTTTATTTCGGTCGCCTTGGTCATTACTTTTTTTCATATCATCGGCAGGTACATACTCAAAGCGCCTATCTTCTTTTCCGAAGAATTGGCCCGCTACTGTTTTATCTGGAGCTGCATGCTCGGCGCCGCGATGGTAAACCGCAACGACGAACACACCAGTGTCACCTTTTTTGTCAACCTGCTTCCGAAAAATCTTGAGCTTGCCCTGTACATAGTGCGGGAAGCGCTGATTATGGTTTTATTGATCACCCTGATCTATTACGGGGTGCTTCTGTCGTATACAATGCGGACAGTGCTTACCTCCGCGCTGGAATGGTCCTGGGCGATTATTTATATGTCCCTTCCTGTAGGCTCGCTGCTCATGGTTCTTTCGACATGCCGGCTTATCGCAAGAAAAATCACAAAATACAAAGGGGAGGCCGCGCGATGATTTTTCTTATCGGAGGATTTCTCGTCCTTATTGTTTTGGGCTTTCCCATTGTGTTTTCTCTGGGGCTTATTTCTTTTGCCTATCTTGCCACCTACGGCATTCCCGTTATCACCATGGCGCAGAAAATGGTCTCGGGCATCAATAATTACGCCCTTCTGGCGGTTCCGTTTTTTATTCTCGCGGGAAACCTGATGAATACCGGAGGCGTCACCATGAGGCTGTTCCGTTTCGCGTCGGCCCTTGTCGGCTGGATTCCCGGCGGCCTGGGACACGCGAACGTTTTGGGAAGCATGATTTTCGCCGGCATGTCCGGAGCGGCAATCGCGGACGCCGGCGGGCTGGGCACGATTGAAATAAGGGCCATGCAGGATGAGGGCTTTGACACGCCTTTTTCCGCAGCCGTTACCGCGGCGTCCTCCGTCATCGGGCCCATTATTCCGCCGAGTATCCCGATGGTTATTTACGCTTCCATAGCGAACGTATCCGTGGGGAAGCTTTTTCTCGCCGGCATGATTCCCGGCATTCTGATCGGCGTCGCGGAAATGATTATGGTCTACTTCATCGCGAAGAAAAGGAAGTATCCTGTCCACTCGGGGTTTAATCTGAAAGAAACCGTTGACTCTTTCGCGAAAGGTTTTTTCGCGCTTCTGACTCCCACGATTATTTTGGGCGGCGTCATGTTCGGAATTTTCAGCCCCACCGAGGCCGCCATTGTCGCGTCCGTCTACGCCATGGTTCTGGGCTTCTTCATCTACAAGGAACTCAAAATCAAAGATTTATACAACGTTATCGCCGAAACGATAAAAACCACCAGCATGGTTGTCTACATTATCTCCGCGGCGGCGATTTACGGTTTCCTTCTGGGACGCGAACAGGTTCCCCAGGATGTGGCCCGGCTTCTTTTTACGATATCCAAGAATCCCTATGTTATCATTTTCATTATTATTGTATTCCTCACGGTAATCGGCTGTTTCCTGGAAACCACCGCGGCCCTCATCCTCCTGACCCCGATTCTTGTGCCGCCTGCCCTGGAACTGGGCATAGACCCCATCCATTTGGGCCTTATCATAGTCCTGACCCTGATGATCGGGCTTGTCACTCCTCCCGTGGGCGTCGTGTTGTACATAACGGCGAATGTGGCAAAAATCTCCTTTGAATCTCTCACAAAAGCGACCGCGCCTTTCCTTGTTCCGCTGTTCATCGTTCTGTTTATTTCCGCTTTTTTCCCTGAGATCGTGATGTTCCTGCCTAACTATTTATTGGGCACATATTAAAGACTGGATTCCACCCCGCCCGCCGGACGGGGTGTTTTTTTGCCTTGCGGTCCAGGCGCAAACCCGACCCGGCAATTCCGATTTCAAATTATGATTTCACTCCGATTCGGAATTTTTGCGCATTTGCGGCGTAAAACGCCGCAAACCGGGCTTTCCGCTTCAATTCCTCGGATTTGCCCATGCAAATCCTGCGGGATTTCCGCTTCTATCCCTTGCGCAGGGTTGCACGCAGGGGAACCGCCTTTGGCGGTTCCCGCCAAAATGTTGCGCTCTGGGGCTGCAAGCATGTTCTGCGTTGCGGGAGGCGTTTAGTTTGTAAGCGTCTTTTGGTGACAAGGGCGCAACATTTTGACCCCATCCGGCACGCGTAAATGGCTCTTGCAATCGCGGTGGCCGCGGCCGGCGGTGATAAAGACGCGCATTTGCCTTGCAAATGCAGTGGTGGCATACCCCGCG
>JAISXE010000225.1 GCA_031270615.1 Spirochaetia bacterium | reverse complement strand
CCAGGCTGCATGGGCGAGCAGCAATTTTGCGAAGCAAAATTGCGACCAGCCCCTTGTGCCCCACGGGCTTTTTGCGCTTCGCGCAATCTAATTCTATATAGCGAGGGTAAACGCCGATGCCCTGTTCCCGGGCAGCAATTCCAGGTTTCAACTTATGGCAGGCGGAATTGTAAACAAGCGGGGCCTGACAGCGAAAAAAAAGCCCGCTTAAAGCGCGCAGACGCGAAAACCGCTCTCTTTTTTTTCGCCGCCGGCCGCGGCCACGGCCCCTGCGCCAGGGATTGGAGGGGCGCGAAGCGGCCACGCGCATGCCCCGGCAAACGCACGCGAGAGCGTGTCTGTGATGGCAATGCTTCCGGGCAAGAGGCCCTAAAAAGCCCTTGGCGTATGCATAGGTCAATGGCCGAGCGCGGGGCGGAACCCCCGGAAAGCCCGGTTTTGGCGCGAAGCGCCAAAAGGCGCCCAAAAAATCTTCATGCTTCATTCCCCGCGCTCCCGTTTGACGCGGGAATAATAATCTGTTATGATGGCCTATGATGGCTAGCACGAAAAAACAAACGCCAAAAGCGGTGAAGGCGCCGAAAGGCAGGAAGGCCGCGCAAGGCGCCAAAACGGGAAAGGCGGCGAAATCCGCAAAGCCGGTAAAGCCGGCAAAGACGGCGAAGGCCGCGAAGGCTTCCAAGGCCGCGAAACCGGCGAAGGCCCCGGGGCGGGCAGTGCCGAGGAACCTGCCGTTCAAAAAAAACCAGCAGGTTGTGTATCCTCTTCAGGGGGTGGGGAAAATCCTGTCTATCGAAAACCGCATTTTCAAGGACAAGAAAACCCCTTATTTCATTATTTACCTTGAGGTGTCGGATATGACGGTGATGGTTCCGGTGGAGAAAGCGGTTGGGCTGGGCATCCGCGCCATTGTCAGCAAGAAAGAGGCGGAGAAGGCTTTGAATTTTATTTCGGAGGAATACGAGGCCGCGCCCACGGACTGGAAGCTGCGCTACCAGATGAACCTTGACCTTCTGAAGCAGGGGAGCGTGATTGATATTGCCAAGGTCGTGCGCACGCTCTACCACCGTTCCAAGGTGAAGGAGCTTCCCATTCTGGAGCGCAAGCTTTTCGATAATGCTTTGAAGCTCCTGGTTGACGAGATTTCCTTTGCGATAGGCGCAAAAAAGGGGGAGGTTGAGCAGCTTATTTTCGGGAAACTTGAGGCGGAGCTGCCGGAAAAGCTGAAGGCCCCCACGGCCGCGGCCCGCGACGACGACGATGATTACGGCGGTTTCGAGGAGGACCCGGAGGAGGCCGAGGAAGACGACGAAGACGGAATTGATTACTGATTCCGCGCCCCTGCCTGTCTGCGCGGCTCTTATAACCGCCGCCGGGCGAAGCGCCCGCATGGGCGGCGGTGTCAAGAAGGAATACCGCGTGTGGGGGGGAAAGCCCCTTATCCTCCACGCCCTAGAGGCGTTTGAAAAAAGCGGGATCGTTTCGCTGTATGTCATAACCGTGCCGCCCGGCGGCGTGGCCCAGGCGCGGGATGTCCTTGCTCCCTGGTTTTTGGGGGAAGGGCGCGGGGGGAAAACCCTGTTCGTTGAGGGCGGCGGCACGAGGCAGGAGTCGGTGCGCAGGGGGCTGCGCGCGATGGAGGATTTTTCGCCCGGCATTGTTCTTATCCACGACGGCGCCCGCCCCTGGCTTGGTCCCGAACTGATTCTCGCGGTTGCGCGGGCGGCGGGGCTTCACGGGGCCTGCCTGCCTTTGACGCCGGCCGTGGACGCCCTGAAACAGGTAAGCGCCGATGGTTTTCTGGAGGCCCATCTTGACCGGGAAAAGATCCGCGGCGCGCAGACCCCCCAGGGTTTTGTGTATGAAAAAATCCTTGACGCCCACAACAAGGCGGCGGGCGACGGGCGGCCGTATATCGATGATACGGAAATCTACGCACAGTACGGGGGTCCGGTTTTTTCCGTGGCAGGGGACGGGCGCAACAAAAAGATAACGTATCCTTCCGATTTGGACGAGGGCCAAAACGCTTTGGGGCGGGGCCTGCCGCGCGTGGGCTTTGGCTGGGACCTGCACAGGCTGGTGCCTGAAAGGAAGCTGCTTTTGGGCGGCGTGGAGATTCCTTCGCCCCGGGGGGAGGACGGGCATTCAGACGGGGATGTCCTTGCCCACGCGCTTATTGACGCCCTCCTCGGCGCGGCGGGGCTGGGGGATATAGGCGGGCATTTCCCCGCTTCGGATCCTGCTTATAAAGACATATCGAGCAGGATCCTTTTGCGCCGCGCCGCGGATCTTGTCCGCGCGGAAAACCTGCGCGTTGTCAATATTGATTGCACGGTTGTCCTTGAAAGTCCCAAAATCCTGCCGTACAGGAAGGCCATTGCCGACTGCCTTGCCGGGGACCTTGGCATTTCCGCCGCCGCCGTTTCGGTGAAGGGCAAGACAAAGGAAAAGGTCGATGCCACGGGCGAGGGCCGCGCGGTGGAGGCTTTTGCCGTGGTTCTGCTTGTATGAAACGGGTTGGAAAAGCCCCGGGGGCGAAGGGCGCCTTTTGGCGAAAAATCTTCGCGGATTTGCGCGGGCGCGTGGGCTGGCAGGCCCCTCCCACGGCTTTGGCGAGGATTTCCGGCCTGCCGTCGGTGTCCCAGGTGGCGCTGGACCATCCGGGCGATCCCTTCCGGGTGCTTGTTTCCACGATGATTTCCCTGCGCACAAAGGACGAGGTAACCTACGCCGCCGCGGGGCGCCTGTTCGCGAAAGCCTCAAGCCCGGCGGAGGTGGCCGCGCTGCCGGAAAAGGAGATAGAAAAACTTATTTACCCTGCGGGGTTTTACAAGACAAAGGCCGTCCACATCCGCGAGGCCTCCCGGCGTATCGAAGCGGAGTGCCTCGGCAAAGTCCCTGCGGACCGGGAGCTTCTTATGGGGCTTCCCGGCGTGGGAAGAAAGACCGCCAACCTTGTTTTGAATCTGGGGTTCGGCATAGACGCGATTTGCGTGGACACCCATGTACACCGCATATCGAACCGCGCCGGCTGGGTGGAAACAAAAACGCCGGAGGAAACCGAGTATGCGTTATGCGAAATCATGCCACGCAGATTCTGGATTCCGCTGAACGAGCTTTTGGTAAAATACGGGCAGACCGTCTGCACGCCGGCCTCGCCCCACTGCGGCTCCTGCCCGCTCGCGGACGGGAGATGCGCCCGGCGCGGGGTAACGCGGACGCGGGGGTAACTGCCGTCTTGCGCGGGGGAATACGGGAAGCAAAACCGCGGACGGCACGGAATGAAAGAGGGAAAACACGGGGTTCACGGACGGGGGGACGGCAAGCCCTCAAGTTCCTGTCCAATCGCCTTTAAGTTTTCGATGATGGCTATATGCTGGGGGCAGACCTGCTCGCACTTCCCGCAGGCAGCGCAGTCCGAGGCCTTGCCTCCCCCCAATACCTCAACCGCATAGTGAAGCCGGGCCGCAGGCACATCATTAAAAATGAGTCTGCGGTTGTACGCGCCGAAAATCTTGGGAATAGCGATACCCTGCGGGCAGCCCCCCACACAGTATTGACAGGCCGTGCAGGGTATATTGTCGATTGTGCCAATCGCTTCCCGCGCTTTTTCTATGACCGATAATTCATCCTGGTTAAGCGGCCGGAAGTCCGCCATGCAGGAAACATTGTCCCGCACCTGGCCGGTTGTGGACATCCCGCTCAACACCGTAATAATGTTTTCGTGCGAAGCCGCGTAGCGAAGCCCCCACGACGCCAGCGGGACATCGGGAGCGGCGTCCTCAAACACCGCCCTCACGACAGGAGGGGGATTTGCCAAAAGGCCGCCCTTGAGCGGTTCCATCACGACAATGGGTTTGTGGTGCCTCATGGCCGCCTCATGGCACTTTCGCGCCTGGACAACGGGGCTTTCCCAGTCGTCGTAATTCAACTGGAACTGGACGAAGTCCATTTCAGGATGCTCGGCCAGGAGTTTATCCAGCGCCCCGGCGGTATCATGCATGGAAAAACCTATATGCCGCGCC
>JAISXE010000119.1 GCA_031270615.1 Spirochaetia bacterium | reverse complement strand
TGCCGAGGGCGTGCGCAGCTCCGTGGCATGGTACAACGCGCGGCCGGAGCTGAAAGTCCCCAACGAAACGCTGAACGCCGAGTTCGACAGGCTTTTGGGCTGCTGGGAAAAGGCGATGCGGGTGGCCGGGGAATAGGGGCCCGTTTCAAAACCCGTTTCCAGTTCCAGTTTGGGTTTGGGCGCATTTGTGCGGCTGCGCCGCACAAACCGGGCTTTCCGCTCCAATTCCTCGACCCCCTTGCGGGGCCTGCGGGATTTCCGCTGCAATCCCTTGCGCGGCCCAGGGGCGAGCAGCGATTTGCGAAGCAAATCGCGACCAGCCCCTTGCGCATCCGCTCCAATCGCCCTGTTGCCTGTATTCCCCACAGTGCTTTTCTATGGGCTCTCGCCGTGTTGTTTGCAAGCTAAACACGCTCTCGCGTGCCGAATAGCGGCGTCTTGCGCGGAAGAATAAGAAACCACCGACCTCACTGACAGATTTTTTCTCAATAGAGTTGTTTAGATCCCCCGGTTTTTTGTCTGTCTTTGTCGGCCTGTCGCCTTTATATACGACAGAACCGTTTTTGGGCCTCTCGCCCTGTTGCCGGGTGGGCAAAGACACGCCCTGATGGGCCTGCGTTTATTTCGGCGTGTGTTGTCCGTGGTAAATTTTTGCCTTTGCGTGCTATGCGTTATTTAAGGATAAGCCCTTAATTCCAACAGTGCCTGAAGCGGCCGTGAAAATACCCCGAAAATACGTTTTTCCCGCTTTGATATATTTTTGAAATATTTTTGATATATTACTTGACAATATAATAATTTGGGTGTTATCCTATCGCGGCGTGCGGCTTTTGAGACAGCGGGTTCGGAAGCCGGCCGAAATTTGTCGGGAAACAATATAAGGAGGCAGGGAAAAAATGAAACGAAAAAAATGTTTGGCGGTATTCATCGCGCTGGCATTGTGCGCGGTGCCCCTCATGGCGGGCGGTTCTTCGGAATCATCGGGCGGCGAGGCCGGGAATTCCGGGCAGCAGATTGATCTGCGTTGCGCTTCGGGCAGCATTGGCGGTTCTTTTTATATTATGGCTGCCGCCATTGCAAGTGTTGTAAACAAAAACGTGCCGGGGGTGAATATTTCCGCGCAAACCACATCGGGTTCCAACGAGAGCTATATCGGGGTCGTCAACAAAGACTTTGAGCTGTGCGTCACCAATAACGATTTTCCGTATATCGGCGCGCACGGCGGGGATCCCCAGCGGCCTACTTATGTTAATGGGCCGAACGTCCGGACCTGGCTGGTCGTGGAACCCTCTCCGCATATTTTGATTGCCCGCGCCGATACGAAAAAGGTTACAACCTATCGGGATATTCTGAAGCCCGGCGTGAAAATCGGCCTGCCGGTCAAAGGTTCGACCGGATACAACCTGCTTGTGCAGACCGTGGATGTCATGGGCGGGGATTTCAACAAGATCGATCAGTACAACGCCGGCCATGAGCAGACCGCCTCTGCCTTGAAAGACGGCAATGTTGATGTAGCCTTCACCATGGTTGGTTTCCTCAGCGCTCCGAATACCGCGTATCAGGAATTCGCGACCGCCACCGATATAGCGATGTTTGATGTTCCCGAGGACGTGCGGACCGGCCTGAGCCAGCGGATGCCCTACTGGGGCAAAGTCACCCTGCAGCCGGACTGGCTCCCCGGACTGAAGAAGCAGTATCAGACTGTAGGCATTTACAGCTCTTTCCTGCTTGATGAATCCGTGCCGGAGGAGGTTGTCTACCAGATGACCAAGTCCCTTTTTGAGCATCTTGATGATTTGAAGAGCATTGCCTTTACCTCGTTCAGGAACCTTGGTCCCAATACGGCGGCGGTGGAAGCCCCCTGTCCGATCCATCCGGGCGCGCTGCGTTATTACAAGGAAAAGGGATTCAAGATTGACGTAAGGCCTTAACCGATAGAGGCAGGTCGTGGGGTATCCCGGGCATAGCGCCGTTTTTGCCGCAGAGGCGCAGGCGTGCGCCCGGGATACATTCTGCATGGAAAAAGCCATTTTACCTGGCGGAGAGTGCAAATGAAGTTGGTAGGCGATCTAAAATCCCTCATGAAAGAGTACAGGCTCACCGGCCTGCGGGCGTGGATGATGTTTGCGGTTTGCGCGGTGTGTTCACTGTATTTTCTGTATACAGCCTATTACGGGCCTTTCCCTTCCCTTATACAGCGGACCTTTCTTTTGCTTTTTTGCGCATGCATGGTTTTTCTGTCAAAACCCTGTTTAAAAAATGCCAAAATGGCTATTGTGGTTGATCTGGTTTTTGTTGCGCTGACCCTGGCGGGATTCGGGTATACCTTTTTTGAACGGGATCATTTGCAGATGTTTGTTGGAATGCCGAATACATACGACTATATATTTGGAATAATCTGTGTTGTATGCGTTGTTGAGGCCACCCGCAGAAAAGTGGGCACGGCGCTGCCTGTTCTGGCAGGAATATTTATTCTGTACGGCGCGTTTGGAAAATATTTGCCCGGCATACTCCGGCACGCCGGAATGAACGGCAAGGCTTTTCTGACCGCTTTGTATATGTCGGAGGAGGGAATCTTTGGCCAGCCCTCAATGGCGGCGGCAAACTTTGTCATGGCCTTTGTTTTGTTCGGCGCTTTTCTGTCCGTTTCCGGCGCGGGAGACGCGTTTACCAATATCGCGATTTCCCTGTTTGGCCGCATGCGCGGCGGCCCCGCCAAGGCGGCGGTTGTTTCTTCCGCCCTGATGGGCATGCTTTCGGGGAGCGCCGTGGCCAATGTTGTTACAACAGGAAGTTTTACCATTCCCCTGATGAAAGATACTGGTTACAAACCTGCTTCATCGGGGGCAATTGAAGCTGTCGCCTCAACAGGCGGGCAGATAATGCCTCCCGTTATGGGGGCGGCGGCTTTTATCATGGCCGATACGCTGGGCGTGGCCTATTGGGAGATTGTCAAAATCTCCTTTATCCCCGCATTTCTTTTTTATCTGGCTCTTTATTTCATGGTAGATTTTGAGGCGGCAAAAACCAGGATCAAAGGAATAGCTTCGGCGGGTTTTCCCGGCATGAAAAAAATGTTTTTCTCCAGCGGGTATGTGCTGCTGCCCATCCTGTGTCTTGTCTATTTTTTGGGTGTGGCAAGAATATCCGCCCAGAAAGCGGCCTTTTTTACCATAATTTTGATCATTTTTCTGAGTTTTATCAAACGGGATACGCATATAACGCCTTTCAAGTTTCTGAAGGCCCTGGTCTCGGGCGCGATAGGCGGCATGGAAGTGGGAATCGTATGCGGCTGCGCGGGTATCGTTATAAGCATCATTTTACGGAGCGGCCTGGGAATGCAGCTTACCAGTTTGCTGATTGATATTTCAGGCGGCAGTTTGATTGTCCTTATGATTCTTACCATGCTGACAAGCATCGTTCTGGGGATGGGGCTTCCCACCTCGGCCTGCTATATTATCGTGGCCATCCTTATTGCTCCCGCGATGGTCAAGATGGGGGTGCCGCCTATGGCCGCGCACCTGTTTGCTTTTTACTACGGATGTTTGTCAACAATTACCCCGCCCGTGGCCCTGGCTGCCTATGCGGGCGCGGGCTTGGCGGGTGCCAGCCCTATGGAAACCGGCTGGATGGCCGTGCGTTTTGGCTTATGCGGTTTTATCGTTCCGTTCATGTTTGTGTATGGCCCGCAGCTTATTCTTATCGGTTCAATACCTGAGATCAGCCTGGCCATTATTACCGCGTGTATCGGGACGTATTTTCTTGCAATCAGCCTGATGGGTTATCAGTTTACCGCCGTGCCCGTGACGTTGCGGATAGTTTATTTTGTCTGCGCCTTGTGCATGATAATGCCGGGATGGGTAACCGACCTTCCGGGTTTGCTTGGCGGTCTGATTTTATCCGTTATTAATTTCGGGCTTGCGAAGAAACAAAAACCGGATACCGCGGCATAGCGAGACGCGGAAAGGAGTGGGCATGGGGAATGCCGGGGACGTAAAAATTGCTGTTATCGGCATGGGTTTTATCGGCCGGTATATGCGTATCTGCTATGAGAAAATGGCTGGCGGCAGGCTTCGCGGCAATGTTCTTTTGTGCAAGGCTACAGGCGTCGGCCTTGAGGGGCTGCGAAATGAATTCGACTGCGACATTGCCGTGGGCGGCGCGCTGGACGCCCTGCGCAGGCTAAAACCCGATATTATCCTGCTGTGCCCGCCTCCGTCCCAGATACCCCTTGTTGTCAAAGATGAAATCGCGCCCTATTGCGCGGAACAAAGGCAATCCGGCGGCGTTCTGCCGGATATTTACACCTTCGGGCCGCGGCCCAAAGTCGATTTTTACTACGAGGCCCTTGGCGGGGACGTGAATACCGTCAAAATACTGCCGAATCTGTACTATACCCTTGGCGGCCTTCCGTCGGTTTATCTCGATGACAGCTATATAACTTTCAGCGGCACGCGGGCGTGGCCTTCCACAAACAGACAGAGGCTGATCTCGTTTCTTGCACCTTTGGGGGACGCCCATGAGGTATCCGAAGAGGATTCCATTCCCTTCCTGGCCATGCGTACCACGACGCACTGCCTGAACGAAATGTGTTTTGTTATCGCGGACACCCTCGCGGAAAGGGGCCTGCCGGGGGATCACAGAAACGCGGCGAGCGTCATGCGCGCGGCCCTCCGGGAGGAATGGGCCGATGTGGCAGAGGCACTTGTTCCCTGCGATATGGCCGATCTTGAGCCGCCGGCCGCCGCCTTTGCGGCGAAAAGCGCGGTGGGTTTTGTATACGGTCTGCTCGATTTTTCCCGGAACTTCCGGCTGCCTGAACTGACGCGCAGCGTTATTCGTACCAAGCGGGCCGAGGTTCAGCTTGTTTCCGTCTGCATGTTTTCGCGGGAGGAGGTGAACGCCATAACCAGGGCCCACGCGACAAAGGGCGGGGTGTGCGAAAAGGCCTGCCGCTTTTTTGAAGACAATTGCAAAGACGAAATGAAAGCGGCTTTTGAAAGGCATCTTGGGGGCGGCCTTGAGGATGCGTGGTGGGCGGCGTGGCGGGCAAAAGCCTGTGAAGCGGCCGAAACCGTCGCGCGCCATGGTTTGACATTAGACTTGTGAGAGAAACCGAGGTTTCTCAACAACTCTATTATCCGTTTTAAAAAAAGGTGGGTTCCATGGAACTGAATTTGGAAGGAAAGGTTGTTGTTATTACCGGGGGGGCCACGGGTATCGGAAGGGAAACCGCCCGCCAGTTTCTCCGGGAAGGGTGCCGGGTCGCCATTTGCGGCCGCCGCCGGGAAAAGCTGGACGAGGCCGCCGGTTTTTTCGCGGGCGAGGGGCATCCGGTTTTTACCGAAAGCCTTGACGTGCGCGACGAGGCCGCGCTGAAAGCTTTCGGGAAACACGTTTTTGAGGCTTTCGGCAGGATCGATGTCTGGATTAACAACGCGGGTTTCAATATTCACCGCCGGATGGTCGATTTGCCGCTTGCGGAATTCCATGAAATCATGGACGTAAACCTGACGGCGGTGTTTCTGGGTTGCAGGACGGCCTGGGAATATATGAAAGGCAAAGGGGGCGTCATTCTGAACGCCTCGGGCTATTCCGGCCTTGTCCCGTTTGCCGGCCGGGGGCCTTACGGCGCGGCCAAAGCCGCGGTCATCAGCCTGACAAATTCCTTTGCCGCGGAGTTCGCCCGGGACAATATCCGTGTTCTTGCGTATGTGCCCGGAATGATCGAAACCGATATGTCCCGCCTGAGCATTCAAAAGTACGGCGACGGGCTTTTGCGCGATATTCCCATGCGGAGGTTCGGGCAGCCGGCCGAACTGGCAAAGATGCTGGTCGTTCTTGCTTCAGACGCGGCGAGTTACGTCAACGGCGCCTATGTGTTTGTCGGCGGGGGAAAACGCTGCGTGCAGAATCCCTGGTACGCGTATGAGGAGGCACAATGAATTGGGTAATCCGGCGGAAGGGAAACTTCCGCATATTTCAAAGCAAGGAGCTAATATGGACGAGTTGACGAAATACCAGCGCGTGCTGAGGACGCTGCGCTGCGAAAAGACGGACAGGCTGCCCTGGACCGCCTTTCTTCATTCAACGGTGCAGGATCGGGGGGTGCGGGAGTTTGCCAATTACACCCTGAACTTTTACCGGCGCTTTGAGCCTGATTATGTCAAGGTGATGTGTGACGAAAATTACGACAGCCCGGTCAATTTCCAGTACTGCTGGGACATAAAAGCGTGGAACCTGTTTGAGCCGCTCAACCCGCACAAGGGCGCTTTCGGCCGCCAGCTTGAGAGCATAAAAATCATCAGGGACAAGACAGCCCCCGATGTGCCTGTTATCGTGACGGTTTACTCGTCTTTCCACTGGGCCACGCGCCTGAACCGCGATGTGGTGAAGCAGTACCGCGAGGACGCGCCGACGGTGGACCGGGGCGTATCGACCATAACCGACAGCCTTGTCGCCTTTGTGAAGGCGTGCATCAACGAGGCCGGCGTTGACGGTTTTTATCACGGCGTGTTCGGCTGCGAGCCGTTCTGGATGAGCGAGGAGGAATTCAAACGCTGGTCGCTTCCGCACGACAGGCGCGTGTTCGCCGCCATGCGCGAGGCGCCTATGGTCATCGGCCATATCCACGGGCTGCAGAAAAGCTACTTTGACGCCTGCGAGCCTTTTGACTGCGATGCCCTAAGCTGGGAAGACAGGACTGCCGGGCCTTCCATCGCGGAAGCCCGCAAAAAGACCAAAAAATGCCTTGTGGGAGGCGTCGATCACGAAAAGGCCCTTGTTTCCAGCGCCGAGGACGTGTACCGGGAAGCCGTGGATGCCATACGGCAGAGCGGCGGCTATGGGCTTATCGTCGCGCCCGGCTGCACCTTCGATTCAAGGACCCCGGTCCCGAATATGCTGGCCCTGCGGCGCGCGGTATACGACTGCGCGGGGAAATACTGAGGCTATCGTAAGGAAAACCACGGACCACGCGGGCAGATACCGGCAAAAAATACGGGATTTCGATCAAAAGCCCATCAAAAGTCCGTATTTTCAGTGTGGCCCGTGGTAAATTCCTTATGATTTGTGCTGCGTAAGGCGGGGTTATAGAACCGCGCCTATAGCTGCGGCGCCTCGCAGCCTTTCAGAATCCGGATGGCCCGTGCCGGGTCTTCCGCGTCGACCACCGCGTGGCCAGCAACCAGAACCGTCGCCCCCGCGTCGCGCAGGTCTTTCGCGTTTTCCACGCTCACCCCCCCGTCGACTTCCAGCTCTATGTCCAGGTTCCGCCTGCTGATGCGGCCGGCCGCGTCCTCGATTTTTTTCAGAATGGCGGGAATGAACTTCTGCCCGCCGAAGCCGGGATTCACGGACATGATAAGGAGCAGGTCGATGTCGTCGTAGATGTAGTCAAGAATATCGAGGCTTGTGGCGGGGTTCAGCGCCACACCCGCTTTTTTGCCGCAGGAGCGGATCTGTGTTACCACCCGGTGCAGATGCACGCTGGAAGGGGATTCGGGGTGAACCGTAATGATGTCGGCCCCGCAGTCCGCGAACTCCCTGATATAGCGCTGCGAGTCGCTCATCATCAAATGCACGTCCAGCGGCCTGGAAGTGATTTTCCTGAACGCCTTTACCATTGGCTGGCCGAAACTCATGCTGGGAACAAAAACCCCGTCCATGATGTCGCAGTGAAT
>JAISXE010000093.1 GCA_031270615.1 Spirochaetia bacterium | reverse complement strand
CTTTGTTCCGATAGGTATGGATTGTATGGCGCTCACCTGTCTGCGGCAGGTGAGCGCCAACGGAATCCCGCAGGATTTGCATGGGCAAATCCGAGGAATTGGAGCGGAAAGCCCGGTTTGCGGCCCCTGGGGATTTGCCATGCAAATCCCCAGGGGCCGCAAATGCGCCCAAATTCTAAAATTACAAAGATTCTAAACAGGCTCTTACAGCCCTGAAAAAAACAACTTTCAGCGTGCCCTTGTCCTTGCGCCGCCGCACGCGCTATAATAAAAGCGGCATGACAGTGTTTTCTCCTCCCCTCACCATCGGCATTCTAGGCGGCGGACAGCTTGGCCGCATGATGATTTACCGCGCGAAAAAGCTGGGGTTTCGTTTTGCCGTTCTTGACGAGGAAGAGGGTCCCGCCGGGGCCCTGGCGGATGTGTTTATTAAGGGAAGCCTAAAAGACCCCCGGGCGCTGGCGGAGCTTGCGCGGGCCTCGGATGTCCTGACCTATGAAATTGAGCATATCAATGCCGGCGCGCTGGAAGACCTGGAAAAGAAATCTCACGCGATATATCCTTCACCGGCTGCCCTGCGGATTATCCAGGACAAACTGCTGCAAAAAGAGCTTTTCGCGCGCGCGGGGCTGCCCACTGCGGCCTGGTTCGCGGAAGACACGCCCGGCGGCGCGGATTTTTCCCAAAGAAAATTTCCCCTTGTGCAGAAGGCGCGGCGGGAGGGCTACGACGGCCGGGGCGTGCGTGTTTTGAAAAACCCTTCCGAGACTCCCATGAACACGCCCTCGATTTTTGAGGACATGGTCGCCATAGACAAGGAGCTGGCCGTTATGGCCGCGCGGGGGCGGGACGGCTCTTTCGCGGTATATCCGGTAGTGGAAATGGCGTTTAACCCTGAGCACAACATCTGCGATACGGTCATCGCCCCGGCCCGCGTAGACGAAAAAACCGCCGGGGCGGCCCGCGACATCGCCATAGACCTTGTGCGGGCTTTGGACGGGGTGGGCGTTTTCGGCGTGGAGCTTTTTCTGGACACGCGGGGCCGCCTTCTTTTAAACGAAGTCGCGCCACGCCCCCATAATTCGGGGCACTACACTATGGAGGCATGCGTTACCTGCCAGTTTGAGCAGCACCTGAGGGCTGTGGCGGGGCTTCCCCTGGGCGAGACCCGCCTTTTGCGGCCCGCCGTTATGATGAACCTTCTGGGCCGGCCGGACAGCGCGGGCAGCCCCCGCTTCCACGGCTACGCCCAGGCTCTGAGGATTCCCGGCCTTTCCCTGCACCTGTACGGAAAAACCGAAGCGCGCCCTTTTCGCAAGATGGGCCATTTTACGCTCACCGCCGATACCCTGGAGGAGGCCCTTGAGAACGCCGAACGCGCGCGCGCCGTTCTGAAAGCCGGCGGAAGCCTTTGAGGCGGCCCCACGGCGGGCCTTTTCCGCATTTTTTGTAATAAGGAGAAACCCTATGTCAAAACCGTGTGTGGGAATTATTATGGGCAGCGATTCTGACCTCCCCGTTATGAAGGAGGCGGCCGAAATTCTCAACGAAGCCGGCGTCGCCTTCGAACTCACCATCGTGTCCGCGCACAGAACGCCGCGGCGTCTTGTTCAGTACGCCCAAACCGCGGCGCAGCGGGGCCTCAGGCTCATCATCGCCGGCGCGGGAGGGGCCGCCCACCTTCCGGGGATGACCGCCGCCCTTACCACGCTGCCCGTCATCGGTGTGCCGATAAAAACCGCGGCCTTCTCCGGGCTGGATTCCCTTCTGTCCATCGTGCAGATGCCCGGCGGCATTCCCGTGGCCACCGTCGCGGTAAACGGGGCAAAAAACGCAGGTCTCCTTGCCCTGCGCATCCTCGCCCTGGAAAACAAATCCACCGCCCTCTGGCTGGACAACTATATGAAAACGCTGGAGGAGGAAGTCGAACGCAAGGCGCGAAAGCTGGAAACCGGGGGTCCCGACACCCGCACTTTTTCATAATAACGCGCCATGAGATCGCGGGTATTGCCGCCTGTACCCCTGGTGGCCGCTGCCTGCCTGCCGCCTGTACCCCTAACAACGGAAATGGCGCGGTTAGGGCTATAACTATTTTTGCGGTATAGGCGGCGCGTAACCTGCAGCTATTTTGAGGGCAAAGCCGCGCTATTTCCGCGGGATCTTGAAATGAATTCGCGGGTTTTTTATACTGAGTGTGATATATTATAGCAGCGTATGGCAAAAAAAACACAGCTTAAAAAAAAGGTCGATGAGTTTATCCTCAACCGAGGCAGGGACTTTCATTTCGCGGATATCGCCGGAGATTCGGGAATAACCGGGGCGGCGGGATTCTCCGAGAAGGCCCTGCTCGATATTCTGGAAACAAACGGCCTGGTTTTTTCCCGGGATTTCAACGCGTTCAAACCCCGGCATCTTTTTTTCCGCGGCGCGCGGTTTATTGTCTCTCCCACCGAGGAAGAAACAAAAAACCGCATCCTCATACCCGGCCACAGGTTTATGCCCTTCTGCGGTCCGCTCACTTTTCCCTGGGACTGCGTCCTGCTTGCCGGGGATGTCCCCGTGCCGCAAAAAACCGCGCGCCGCACTACGGCGTCTCTTCTTGTGTACTACACCCTTCTTGGGCAGGAGAACCTGCCCAAACTTCTTATGGAAGACGATCCCGCAAACGAAAAAATCCTGCGGGTTGACGGGCTTCCGCTGGGGGAAAAAGTTCTCCCGTTCCGTTCGGACGAAGACGAAAGAATATTCGACGCCGCGGAGTTCTCCGTAAGGGTCTTTGATTTTGCCGCGCTCTTCAGGGAGTGGGGCTTCAGTTTCGGCGACGGGCTCGTCCTTGAGGTAAAGGACTGGACGCGCGGGATATTCAGCGTCGAACATCTTGCCAAAAAACGCCGCCGCGAGCTTATGGAGAGATCCGCGGAGTGGATAGCGAAACTCGAAAAAGGATTCCTTAAAACCTTTGATGACCTGGGTCTTGATTTTCCCATTGCGGAGCAGGTCGCCTACGCCTACTACTACGCAGGCGTCCAAATTCTCAAAGACCCGCCCCTGCACCTGGGCGGCTTTATCGATTCTTCCGCCAAAGTAAACATCGTTGCCGTCGGGCTGGAGAACCGGCTGTGGTACGAAAACCGTATCGACGCGGCCGCCTTGGGGATAGACGGTCCGCAGGCCGCCCCCACAGGAGCAAGCGGAAGCCTCGACGCCATCTTTCAGGACCTGCATGTCGCGCTCACGGAAACAGAAGTGGAAGCCTATATGCGGGACGAACTCTTTCAAAGAAAAGAAAACCCCGACGCCGTGCTAGAACGTATTTTTCAGGACAGGGCGATTTCCTTTTTTTCTGACGACCAGATGAACGACTTTAACCGCTACTTCAAAAAACTCTGGAACAGGGTAAAGAAGAACTACAACTATTTTGCCGACCAGCTTCCCGGCAAGGTGCGCGCCAGGATTCTGGACCTTTTTGACCGGCATTATGTGTGGATGCAAACTCTGGAGACCTACGAAATGGGAGAACAGGACCTCGCCATGCAGGAGATAACCAGCCTTACGCAGGCGGTGGAATTCCTGGAGGAGACCCTTGGCCTTCTGAATCAGAAAAGTGTAGGCCGGGAAGAGGAAATACAGGAAAGCCTGGAACTCCTCCCGCAGATTGAAGAACTCATTGAAGAGCTTCACATGGAAATAACGGACAAACTGGAGGAACTTCCGCAGCAGCCGCAGGTAAAGCGGCAGGGGCTGTACCTGGTCAAAAACGAAGACGCTCCTTCCGCGCAGGGGCGCGCCTCCGGCGGCGGGGCGCAGGCTGTGTATGTCCTGCGCATAAGCCTTTTGTATATTACACCGCAGATATGGAGAAGTTTTCAGGTCCCGGGTTCGTATTCCCTTGCGGAACTTCACGAGCTTATACAGGATGTTATGGGCTGGGAAAGCTATCACGCCCATTCCTTTCAGATTGACGGAGAACTGTATGGCCCCCTTGAGGAAGAGTTTGCCGGTTTCGAACCCGACCATTTGGACGAGGAGGACGCCATCCTTGACCACCTGGACCTTAAAGAAAAACAGAAATTCCAGTATACCTACGATTTTGGGGACAGCTGGCTCCATCAGCTTACGGTAACAAAAATCATTCCCGCCTCCGGCTCTCCCGCGGAGGACCTTCTTTCTCCCCGCTGTCTTGGCGGCAAAAGGGCCTGCCCACCCGAAGACTGCGGCGGCGTGGGCGGCTACGAGGACATTCTGGAAGCCCTCAAGGCGCCGGACAGAAAAAAACACCGGGAACTTCTGGATTGGCTGGGCAAGTACGACCCGGAAGCCTTTGATATGGACGCGGTAAACGAAATTTTTCAAAAAAAAGTGTAAATTCAGGCGATTTTTGCTTTTTTCTCGGCCAGCGGCCGAGAAAACTCTTGACGGAATCCCTTTCTCCGGTATTAACTATATAGCATCACCAATTCTTGGAGGGAAAGGAAATACGTATGAAAAAGTTCTTGTTTCTTTTGCTGGCAGTATGCCTTTTGGCCCCCGCAGGTCTTTTTGCCAACGGGACGGAAAACAACTATAACATGGATGCCGGATTCCTGCGGAATCCCAGCAAAAATACAGAAACCAAGTCGCTCAACGCGATTTTTTACAACCCGGCGGGAACAGCTTTCATGGCTGACGGGCTTTACCTGGGAGCCGGAAACCAGTTCGTTTTGAAGGAGTACTCCCACGAAATAGGCGGGACCACCTACAAAGCGGACACCACCACTTTTCTGTATCCCAACGCCGAACTCCTCTACAAAAAGGACAACTTTGCCTTCTTCAGCGCGTTTGGAGTCTTCGCGGGCGGCGGGACGCTTGAGTATAAGGACGGCTCGGCAACCTTGCAGCCT
>JAISXE010000085.1 GCA_031270615.1 Spirochaetia bacterium | reverse complement strand
CCGGTCCATATAGACGTCATCCCCCAGCGACGAGGAGCAGCGGGCCATGCCCAGCAGGCAAAGCAGCCCTGCAAGCGCCGCCCAAATAAAACCCTGTCTTTTCATCTTCGGCCTCCTTTTACCTCACTGAATAACCACTGACCCCACGGAATAACCACTAACCCACACGGAAAAAGAAACCACTGACCGCGCACGCCGAAATAAACGCACGCCCATCAGGGCGTGTCTTTGGCCACCCGGCAACAGGGCGAGAGGCCCAAAAACGGTTCTATCGTATATAAAGGCGACAGGCCGACAAAGACTGACGAAGACGGACAAGGGCAAAAAATTTTTGATTTAATGTCTGTGGTTTTCCGTGCCTGTCGGTGGGGTCGGTGGTATACTTGACCACGGGAACCACTGGCCGCGCGGACGGATACGGACAGGGAATTTTTAACTGCGGCGGCTCACTCGCCCATGCATCCTGGGCTGGAGCATGCCTTCCAAATCAAGCTGATAGAATTCGCCGCCGGGTCTTTTGCGGGCCGATTTTTTGAGGGATTGGCGTTTCTTGCTTTCAAGCCGCGCCCGGCGGGAAGCCTGCGTGGGCCGGGTGGCGCGGCGTTTGGCGCGGATATGGCGCGCGCCGTGCAGGAGGGCTTCAAGCCTTTGCAGCGCCAGCTCGCGGTTTCGCGTTTGGGAGCGGGTATCCTGCGCCGTCACGCACAGAAGCCCCTCGCCGCTTAAGCGGCCCGCGAGCCTGTTTTTGACCAGGGCCATTTCTTCTTTGCTGAGGCCCTGCAGCCTGTCCACCGCGACACAGGCCGTTACTTTGGTGTTGACCTTGTTGACGTTCTGGCCGCCGGCCCCGGAGGACCGGGAAAAGGCAAAACCGACTTCCCGGTACAGGGAGGCTGTAAAAAGCAGCGGGTCCATCGGCTCTTTACTGCCCCTCCCCGTTGCCTTCCAGATAGGAGCCGAAGACCCAGCCTTCCGGCTCCGCGATTTTGTACCAGCGCGCGGTGTCCCCGCTGTTCAGCTTTTCCTCCTGGACCGTCCTTGCTGTTACCGTGACAAAGCTGTCATTGGGCGCCAGCCCCACATTCCGGCCCCTGATTGTCGGCGTGTCGTACACCGTGGCGCCGGGGCGGATAACGGGGACTTCATAGGGCGGCACGTCTTCCGCGGCCAGGGCGGCCTCCCCGGCGCTGTTCAGCCTTTCCTCGATAAGATCGTTAAACCGGGAACCCATCGCCAGGGCGTTCCTCAGAAGCTCCCTTTTGGATACTTCCGTCTTCGCGTCCCCGGCCAGCGTGTACAACTGCATCGCCTTTACGTCCTCCGGGCGCGTGCTGACATTTTCCTTTTTGACGAACTCGTTGTTTATGGTCAGCGCGCGCTCGCCCTCAATCCAGGCGCTTATCCCGACAAAACCGTCCGCATCCCTGCCGGAATGGACGGCGACAATGAGATACTGGGGAATGGTAAGCCCCTGGGGGTGCAGGGCGGTAAAGCTTGCCCGCGTGTAGCGCACGGTTTCCTGCCCGGTAATGACCCCCGGCGTGGCATCCGCCGCCGCCAGAATGGACTGTATCCAATATTCTTTGCCGTCAAACTCCACCCGCGCGTACTCCCGCGTCGCCTTGTCGCTGCTGCGGGGGGCGTTTTTGATCTCGTTTTTCCAAATAACGGTGTCGCCTTTTGTCGCCTGCGTCACGGGGGTCATCACGCCCTCTTTTTCCGTCCACAGGGCGGCCCGGGACAGCACAACGGCGGGAACGCTTGCCGCGGGGGTTTCCGCGGGCACCTGCGCCGCCGGAGCAGGGGGCGCGGCAGCCGGGGCGGGACCGCCGCCGCCCGAATTCGAACAGGAAGAAATGAGGACGCAGATCCCCAATAAAGCGCCAGACGCGAACACGGAAAATTTCCTTGTCATACATTCACCTCGTGCAATAAATCTTGGCCCCCATTCTATTGCATTTATCGTTTTGTGGGAATAGGAATCAGGAGCGAAGCGTGGGGAGTGATGGGTTATCCAACACGTCGGCCCTGGCTCCACAGACTTTTGTCTTGCAATTCTCTTTTTGTCCGCGCCTGTCTGTGTGGCCGGTGGTTAATTTCTCCGAATTGGATGCGGAGTATGAAGCGCAAGGCCGGTAAGGAAAACTGGAGATCAATGCTTGACAATCCCGAACTAGTGCATATACATTTTGAGCTGGTTGGGGAAAAGCATGTGCCATGCCGGATCAACTGTGACTATGCATGATTTTCCAACGGTAATTATAGGGAAAGCGGCGCCACAAAAGCGGCCGGATAAACTAAAATAGTAAATATGCTGGAGGTTTGGCATGTATGCGGTAAACGCGCTTTATGATGGCGCCGGAAATGTGAAAATTGACCCCGCCGCTGTTTCGATAAATACCCCGTACAAGGTAATCGTTACCTTTGTAGAACCGGCACAGGAAGATGAAACGAAAGCCGCATTGGGTATCGCAAAGAAAATGGCTGCATTGGCTGAATTGGAAAAAATGGGGAAACGCTTGCCAGCGGATTTTGATTATAAGAAAGAGCGTGATATGTATTACCAAAGCGCAGGTGGTTGATGCCCTCAACAACGATAATTTTAACGATTTTGAAGATTGTCTTCAAATGGAAAGCTCTCAAACCGTCAATGCGGATTATATAATCACCAGAAATATAGTCGAAGATTTTTTGAAACTTTTTGATGATGTCAGGAAATAGAGATATGGTTAAAGCAGATCTATCCCGGTAGCCAGGATTTCGCGGACAAAAGGGTTTCCATTCTGAATTTCGGCGGTTTCAAACACAATGGGTTCAAAGGGAATAGTGCGGTACCTGCCGCCTATGCC
>JAISXE010000080.1 GCA_031270615.1 Spirochaetia bacterium | reverse complement strand
TATGCAGTGGCTTAAAAGCCTGGCGCCCGAACCGGCGGCCCGGGAATCGTTCCTCCTGATGGATTCGACCCATGTCATGAGCGCGTCGGAGCGCCGGGAAGTGAACGCGAAAGGGTACAACGGCTCCTTTGATTTCGGGAAGCAGGCGCGCCTGATGTATCTATTCCCGGCCACGATGAAACTGCCGGTATATTACCGGCTTGTGGGCGGGAACATCGTGGATGTGGCGGCGATGACCCTGTGCGTACAGGAAATGGGGGGTTCCGACGTGGTCTATATCGCCGGCAAAGGCTTTTACAGCGCGGGATAATGCGGCCATGCTGGCAGAAAAGAACCTCAAGTACATCATGCCGGTCAGGCGGAATAATCCGGCGATAGAGTACGGCCCGATAAGGGACGGGGAATGCAAGATGAAAAACCGCCATTTCATCTGGCGGGGCAGGGTCATCCGGTATTATCAGTATGAGGTGTCAGGGCATCGGTTTATCACCTATCTTGACGACCGGCTCCGGGTGGAAGAAGAGCAGGATTACCTGACCCGTATCACGACCCATCCGGACGGGTACACGGAGGCGGGGTATCAGGAACGGCTGCGGCGTTTCGGGACGCTGACCCTGACCTACCGCATGAGCGGGGTGAAAGCCCCCGATGAAGTGTATATGGCGTATAAACAGCGTAACGAGATTGAAAAAAACTTGTTTTTTGCCCATCCTGTCTGTAAGGTCAGTGGTTAATTTCTGCCCGCGCAAAACCCCATAGCGGTTTTCGCGATTCCCCCGGCGTCAAGGCCGTAGTAGCGCATAATGTCTTTGTAGGGGCCGCTTCCGGCGTAGGCTTTGGGCAGGCCGAGCATTTTGACGGGGACGGGGTGGTTCTGCGCGCACACGGCGGCGACAATGCTGCCAAGACCCCCGGGGACGTAATGCTCTTCAACGGTAAGGACGCGGCCGGTTTTTTCCGCGCTGGCTGCGATAAGGGCCTCGTCGATGGGGCTGATGGTGGGCATGCCGATTACCTCGGCGTCGATGCCTTTTTCCGCAAGTTCCCGCGCGGCCAGAAGGGCGGGGTGGCTCAACGTTCCGGTGCCGACAATCGTCAGGTCCCGGCCCTCTTTCAGGACGGCCCCCCTGCCGATGACAAAGGGTTTGTCTTCCGTAAAGACGGGAAGCGGCTCGTTGCCTATGCGCATATAGACGGGTCCGTTATGCGCAATCATGGCGTCCACGGCGTTTTTGATTTCGTTGGGGTCCTGGGGGCACAAAACCACCATGCCGGGGATCATGCCCATAATGGCGAAGTCTTCGAGGGAGTGGTGGGTGGATCCCAAATCGGAGTAGGTGATGCCGCCGTTGCGGCCCACGATTTTCACGTTCTGCCTCATGTAGCCGCAGTCGTTGCGTACCATCTCGTAGGGCCGCGAGGTGACAAAGGGCGCGATGGCGCAGAACACGGGAATCTTGCCGGTCGTGGCAAGGCCCGAGGCAACGCCTGTTGCCGCCTGTTCCATGATGCCAAGCTCAAAATAGCGGTCGGGCCAGGTTTTCTGGAATTCCCCAAGGCCGGAGGAACCGCCTGAGTCCGCCGACAGGGCCACAATCGCGGGATTTTTTTGCGCCGCCGCGAACACCGCCGCGCCGAATTCCTTGCGGGGGTCCCGCGTTTGGAGTGTGTTCACGGTTTTGCCTCCTCTATTTTTTTCTCACTCTCGGCTATCGCCTTTTGCAGTTCTTCGGCGGAAGGCTTCCAGTAGTGGTATTTCGCTATGCCCTCGGCAAAGGAAACGCCGCGGGCCTTGACCGTGTGGGCCGCGATAAGCGAGGGCTTGCCTTCGGCAAAGGGAAGGGCGTCCAGCGCGGCGGTGATTTCATCCATGCTGTTGCCGTCGATTTCCCGCACCGCCCAGCCAAAGGCGGCAAAGCGGGGGGCGGGGTTCATGTCCATGATGTCCCGGGTTTTCCCGCTTATCTGCAAACCGTTGCAGTCCACGAAAACGGCAAGATTGTCCGCCTTGAACTGCGCCGCCGCCGCCGCGGCTTCCCAGTTGGAACCCTCGGCAAGCTCCCCGTCGCCCATGACGACAAAGGTTTTTGCCTTCGCGCCGTCCATGCGCAGCCCCAGCGCCATGCCCAGGCCAATCGAAAGCCCGTGGCCCAAAGCCCCGGTGTTCGCCTCCACACCGGGGAGTTTATACATGTCGGGGTGGCCGGGGATCTTTGAATTGAGGCTGCCGTAGGAGTCCAGGACCTTTTCGTCGAAAAACCCCTTCTGGCACAGGACGGCGTACTGCGCCATGCACTTGTGCCCGGCCGAAAGAACAAAGCGGTCGCGCTCCGGCATTTTCGGATTCGCGGGGTCAAGGTTCATGGCGTAGAAATAGAGCGCCGTCACAATATCGATGCAGGACATGGCCCCGCCCATGTGGCCGGCCCCTCCCGCCTCAATCATCCTCAGCACCTTGCGCCGGCACAGCGCCGCGGTATACCCAAGCTCCTTTATGGAAGGTTTGCCCATTGTTATTTTTCCCCCTGCTCGTATGTGCGGATCCTGTCAACCTTGGGGAAGGAGCGGGACTTTGGGTCAAAGCTGAGAGGCAAATACGCTTCCACAAGGCACTTGGCCAGCTCCGAGCCCGTCACCTGCGCGCCCAGGGCAATGATGTTGGCGTTGTTGCTCAAGGCAGCCCTCTGCGCCTGGTACACGTTGGTAACGCAGGCCGCGTAAGCGCCCCTGACCTTGTTAGCCGCAATGGACACCCCGATACCCGTCCCGCAGATAAGCACGCCCCTGTCGCACGCGCCTTTCGCGACATCCTCCGCAAGGGCAAAAGCCACGTTAGCGTAAATGGGGTCCTCCGAGCCATAATCCTTTACCTCGTGCCCCATCTTTTCGATAAAAGCAATCAAAATCTTTTTCAAATCCGCTGCGTTGGGATCGCAGCCTATCGCCACTCTCATGACAGCCTCCTTCTTCGGTTTCTCGCGCGGCTACTCAAAGCCCGAAAGGGATTGTACCACGATGCCCGCTTGCAGGCAATACGCCGCATT
>JAISXE010000057.1 GCA_031270615.1 Spirochaetia bacterium | reverse complement strand
ACAACTCTATTGTTTCTTTAAAAGTACGCGTTGCCTTGATGCCCACAGCTTTTGGCGCTATACTTAAACCAGCGAGGTAACGCATGACCATCGAACAGACCGTTGAGATACCGGAAAGCCGCCGTATTACCCTTGATTTGCCGCCCCAGGTTCCCACCGGAAAAGCAAGAATCGCGGTGAATATTATCGGGTTTCCTCATGCCGCGTCCTCTTGGACAGCCGAATACATCAGCAGTCTTTGCGCCCCAAAACCCCAAACAGGAGTATCGCCACATGAAGCGCTTGAAAGGCTTTGGGGCTGCTGCGCCGACACTGGCGACACTATGGAAGCGTATTTTGAACGCCACCATGCCGAAAACAACCGCGAACGCGCTATGGAAAAAACCGAAAGGTGACGGGATTTTAAATGCCGGTTTATCTTCTCGACGCTTGCGCCTTGATTACAATGTTTAACAACGAAGAAGGCGCCGAAAAAGTCCGCGACCTGATTTTCCGGTCCATACAAGGCGAGGCGGGTTTTTTCTGGCTGCCCGCACATCCCAAAAACAGATAACCACGGACCTCGCAGACAAAGACACAGACGAAGAAAAAAAATGCTTTCCCGTCCGCGTGGTCAGTGGCTTCCTTATTCCGCGTGGTCAGTGGTTCCCCCTTATTCCGTGCGGTCAGCGGTTCCCCCTTATTCCGCGTGGTCAGTGGTCAATCCCCTCACGGCAGCCCTTAGCGGAAAATCCTTCCCCCGTCCACCGCGAGGTTCTGGCCGGTGATGCTGTCGGTTTCGATGAAAAGGCGCACGGCGCCGGCCACATCGTCGGTGTCCGCGGCCTTTTGAGTCAGGGATGCTTTGCGGGATTTCTCGGCAAATTCCGGCAGCAGGTTCGCCGTCATGCGGGTTCCCTCCATGATGCCCGGGGCGACCCCGTTGACCAGCACCGAAGGCGCGAGGGCGACGGCCATGCAGCGGGTCAGGTGGATAAGGCCCGCCTTGGAAACGGCGTAGGCTATGCTGCTCCCCGACGGGTAGAGTCCGGCCACGGAAGAGACCGTGACAATGCGTCCGCCGCCTCTTTTTTTCATTTCCGGCCCGATAAGCCGCATCGCGAGATAGGGCGCGGTAAGGTTGTAGGCGATGATTTTTTCCCAGAGCTGCGGGTTAAGGTTTTCAAGGTCGGGAAAGCTGACGAACTGGTTAAAGGCTGCGTCAAGGACAAGCGCGTCCAGGCCGCCAAAGCGGGAGATCGCCGCCTCCTTCATTGCCAGTATGCCCGCTTCCGTGGTAACGTCCGCCTGGACGGCCTCCGCCGGGCTTCCGCTTTTGCGCAGATCTTCCGCGTAACTCTCGGCTTTTTCCTTCGACTGCAGGTAGACCAGCACGATTTTCATTTTCGCCTCCGCGAGTTTTCTGCAAATCCTCCAGCCAAGCCCGCCTGTCCCGCCTGTGACAATCGCTACTTTTCCTTCAAGTTTCATGTGTTTCCTCCTCCAAACCATATTCTTTGAGTTTTCTATGCAGAGTTTTTCTGCCAATGCCAAGCATTTCCGCCGTGCGCGATTTGTTGCCCCGCAAATGTCCCAGAGTTCCCAAAATGACCGCCTTCTCCGCCTCCGCCATGTTTGTGCCGAGGGTTATGCGGATGGAGTTCCCCTCGTCGGAACCCCTCACCGATGGCGGGAGGTCGTCCGCCGTTATCCCCTGGGTCTTGCACAGGACAACCGCGCTTTCGATGCAGTTGCGCAGTTCCCGGATGTTTCCCGGCCAGGAGTAGGCGTACAGGGCGGAAATCGCCCTGGGGTCGATGCCCTCGATATGCTTGTTGTTTTCTTCGGCGAATTCCTTCAAAAAAGCCGCTGCCAGAAGGGGGATGTCTTCTTTGCGCTCCCTCAAGGGGGGAAGGTCGATGTTGACGACGTTGAGGCGGTAGAAGAGATCCTCGCGGAACCTGCCTTCGGCGATTTCTTTTTTCAAGTCCCGGTTTGTGGCGGCGATGACCCGCACGTCCACTTCGATGGTCTGCTCGCCCCCGACACGCTCGAATTTTTTCTCCTGCAACACGCGCAGGATTTTTACCTGCACGCTGGGATTTATTTCCCCGATTTCGTCAAGAAAAATCGTTCCTAGTTGGGCAAGCTCGAAGCGGCCCCGCTTGCGCGACAGCGCGCCGGTGAAGGCGCCTTTTTCGTGGCCGAAGAGCTCGCTTTCCAGGAGGGACTCGGCGAGGGCCGCGCAGTGCACTTTGATAAAGGCCTTGTCCTTGCGGTTGGAGAGGTTGTGGATGGCGTCGGCGATAAGCTCCTTGCCGGTGCCGCTTTCCCCGGTGATAAGGACGGCGGCCCGCGTGGCGGCAACCTGTTCCACCATGTCAAAAACGCGGCGCAGGTGGGGGCTTGTCCCGATGATGTTCGCGAAACCGCGTTTTTTTTCCAGCTCGCTCTGCATGGCCCGGTACTGGAGGGTCATGCTCCTGTTCGCCAGCGCCCGCTTTACCAGAAGGGACAGGTGGTCGAGATTGACGGGCTTGGTAAGAAAGTCGTAGGCCCCATCGCGCATGGCGTCAACGGCGGTTTCTATGGTGCCGTGGCCCGTCAAAATGATGACCGGCACGGTGGGCTGGTCGGCGGCAATATGCCGCAGGAGATCGCCGCCGGAGATGTTGGGCATCTTGAGGTCCGTTATGACAAGGTCGATTTCCTCCTCGGTGAAGGTGTTCAGGGCTTCCCTGCCGTCGGATGCCAGAAAAATGGCGTAGCCGTCCATCTCCAGGGCCTGCCCGAGGCCCTCGCGGATATTTTTCTCGTCATCCACAATCAGAATATTGAATTTCATTGCCTGGCCTCCGCGCTTTTTGAGTATTCCAGAAGGAGCTGCTCGTCCTCCGGAACCGGGAAACTGATGATGAACGCCGCCCCCTTTCCCGGCTCTGAGTCCACCCAGATGTCGGCCCGGTGTTCCTTGATGATTTTGAACACGTTGGTCAGCCCGAGGCCGGAGCCGGACTCGTTTGTGGTAAAATAGGGCTCGAAAATCTTGTCCAGGTTTTCCGGCGGGATGCCCACCCCGGTGTCGGAAACGGCAAGCCGCACGCAGTCGTTTTTCTTCCCCGTGGCAACGGTGAGGGTTCCCCCGCCGGGCATGGCCGATATGGCGTTTTTGATGATGTTCAGTACCGCCTGCCGCATGGCTTTGGAATCAATAAAAACCTTGGGCAGGCCGCGGGTCAGTTTTTCCTCCAGCGCGATGCCGTGTTCTTTCAATTCAACCTGCACGAAATCCAGGATTTCCCGCATCAGGGAATTGAGGTCCCTGCGCTCCGGTTTGATGTTCATGGGCCGCACGGCGAAAAGAAAGTCCACCACGATCTTGTTCAGCCGCTCCACTTCCTCGGACACGACGCCTATGTGTTTCAGGATGAGCTTCGTGTCCACCGGCTTTTTTTTTTGCACCGCCTTTTTGATAAGCTGGATGTGTATGCCTATGGCACCCAGGGGGTTTTTGATTTCGTGTGCCACGCCAGCCGTCATCGTCGTGAAGGAGGCGAGGCTTTCCGCCCTGCGCAGGCGCGCCTCCTGGCTTTTCGCGGCAGTAACGTCCGTCATGCAAAAAACATCGCCGAGGATTTTCCCCTTTACGGCAAGGGGGCTTAAGGAGGCGCTTACCATGCGTTTTTCCCCGCTTACTTCAAGGGCAAAATCCCTGCTGGCCGCGATTTCTTCCGCTTCCAGGGTTTTCCGGACGAAAGCGGCAAGCTCCCTGTCGGCGATGACGGTCCAGATTTTCCTCCCGTACAGGCCGTGGAAGAGGGATGCCAAAAGGAATTTTTCCGCGGCGGCGTTATACGCCACAAGCCGGTGTTCCAGGTCGGTTAAAACAATGCCGTCGGAGGCGGCCTGAATGACCGCCTCAAAGCGGTCGTTTTCCTGGGCCAGATCGTATACGATGGTGCGGATCTGCTTCTGGTCGAGTTTGTCCAGTTTCGTCAGGGCCCTGCGGATAAAATTGCGCATCAGGCTTCCCTCATGGACAGGGCCATCCGCCGGGCGAGGATGGATGGGCCTATATTCAGCACATCCAGGGATTCCCTGGCGCGCCGCACAAGGGCCGTCCATTTTTCCAGTTTCTCCAGGGAAACTTTCGGCAGGTTCTCCGCTTCGCCGGCAAGGATAAGCCTGAACGCGCCGGTAAGCTCCTCCAAAAACACGCGGAACCTCGTCTTGTCCGTAAACCAGGATTCGTCTTCCGCCGGAAACTCTTCGCCGCAAAGCGCGTGGCTGATGAACTGCCGCACCCGTGCCGCGAGGGCCGCGCAGTCGATGTTCTGGAAGCCCAGAAAAAAAGCCCTCAGATCCGCGGCGGACGGGGAATCATCCCGGAAAATCTTTTTTAAAACCAGCATGTCCGCCTGGCGGTCGCGCGGCAAAAACCGGAAGCTGCGGACCCGCGAAAGGATCGTGGGCAAAATCGCGGCCCTCCGCGTGGTTGTCAGGATAAAGCCCGTGTGGGGCGGGGGCTCTTCCAGAATCTTCAGAAGGGAGTTGCGGGCATGGTCAAGCATCCTGTCGGCGTTTTCGATGATGACGATCTTTGCCGCGCCGGAGATGCCGATATGGGACCAGGAAGCGATATTGCGCAGGAGGGCTATGGGTATGGAGTCGAGGTTTACCGCCTCGCAGATTTTCTTTACCGCATCAAGGATCGTTTCCGTCAGGAAGGCAATCCTGTCCCCCCGGGGAAGCTCCTTCTCTGGAAGGATCTCCCCCAGGGCCTCCTCCGCGGCGGCGATAAGGGGCAGCGCCTTCTGGAGTTTTGTTTCCTCGTCTTCCCAGAGGACGGAGTCAAAACGCCGCAGGAGTTTGCGCACCGCGCGGATAAAAAGGTAGCGGCCGGGAAGCCCGCCTGTTCTCCGCAGGGTTTCGGCGCAGGCCGCCGCTTCCTGGTAAAAATACCTTCCGCCGACGAGTAAGGTATGGGGGTGGATCAGAAGCCGGTGTTCCGCGCAGGCCCGGCAGCCGCAGCCCCAGGCGGCGGTTTTTTTTTCGCAGCTTAAAACCCGGGCGATTTCCAGGGCGACGGAAAGCTTGCCGGAAAAATCCGGCCCCCACAGGAGAATGGCGGCCGGGAGCTGCCCGCTTTCGATGTTGTCCGCCAGCGAGCGCACAATCTCGTCCTGACAAATGATGTTCTCAAACATTGCGTACAACAAGGACCAAAAGCGGGTCGAGGATTTTGACGCACAGGCTTCCGGCAAGAATGCCCTGCAAATCAAAAACAGGCTGGAGCCGCAGGAGGAATATCACCAGCGCCGCGAGCGCGACGCCCTCCACCAGCCCCAGGAAAAGCCCCAGCGCCTTGTCCAGGTTTTGCAGGTTCACGCTTTCCACAAAACCCTTCAAGGTTTTTTGCGCGATTTTCATGACGACATAGGCGGCGAGAAACAAGGCCATGAAAGCGATAATGCGGCCCCAGTTGTTTAAGCCCATCCGCTCTTCTATCACCACGCCCAGGCTCGAGGAGAAAACCACCGCCGCCGCGATACCCACGACAACGGCCCCCACGGAAAAAATTTCCGCCAGGGCGCCCCGCAGCAG
>JAISXE010000007.1 GCA_031270615.1 Spirochaetia bacterium | reverse complement strand
TTTTTGCTTCCCGCCGGAACCCCGGCCCCTGCCAATCCGCGCAAAAAGGCCGGCTGCCTCGCTCAGGACAAGCGCGGGGGAAACAAAGTCTTTCAGCACGGCGCGGTAGGCCGCCGCCGCTTCCGGGGAAGCGGCGGCGGCGCAGGCTACTTCCCGTATGCGGCCAAGCCCCATGTCCTCCATCGCCCCGCGGATCCTGCCCACGGTCCCCCCAAGGTCCGCATCGAGTCTTCCGTAGGGTTCTCCGGCCTCGGTAAAATAAAAAAGCGCGGCGGGGGACACAAGGATGTTTTCGGGATCATAGAGGATCGCGTCTTCCCCGTCTTTGATGACAAGAATGCTCCCCGCCCCGCGCCCGCCGCCGGGGGCTTTGCCTCCGCCCAGGCCCGCGCCGGATTCCCCGTCCGGCATCCGCGTCCAGACGCCCCCGGAGTCAAACCCGCCGTGCCAGCCGTCCCGGGCAATGCTTCCGGCGGGGTCATAGCCTTCGTTCCAGTTTACGCCGCTTGAGTCTTCAAGAACGTCAAAGCGGTGGAAGGCCTTTTCCGGGACATATTCCGCGCGGGCCGTCCCGTCGGCGTAGAGGTACAGGGCCACCGTATTGTCCGCGGCGGGGCCGGAAGCACGCGGCTTTTTCGCGCGCGCGCACGAAACAGGAAAAAGGCTTTCAAAGCGGCGGCCCTCCTTACGCATCTGCGTCCTCGTGATGTGGGTCAGGCTTCCGGTCGTGCCCATATAGGTCCACAGCACCTTCTGGTAACAATGGGCCTTGATGATATTCCCGATAAAGCCCTCCAGGGCGGCCTCATCCAGCTTCGCCCCGTCGAAAAATTCCGCATCGATACTGACAAAGGGGTTCCCCGCATCGCGCAGCCCGCTTTGAACGCAGTGCCGCTCGAAAAGCCCCCGCGCCTCTTCCCTGAGGCCCGCGGCTTCAGCCGGGCTGCCCCCGCGCGCGGCGGCGTAGGCGCGCACGGAAACCTCAAGCTCCCGGGCAAGAGACCCAAAGCGCCCGTCATCCAGATACCAGAAAATTTCGCGTATCATCGTATCCCTCCTTCGGCCCCCGCGCGCGCGGCGAGGATGCGTTCAAACTGCTGCCAGGTTTCCTCGTCCCTGGCTTTTTTCCGCAAAGCGTGGATGCGCGTTATCTGCCCAAGCCAGACCCGCCGCTCGCGGCTGTCCATCAGAAATATCTCCCCCCTCGGCCAATGGAAATAATAGGCAATGTCCGCCGCCTCCCGGTACAGCTCTTCCCGGGGGCGGCTCACGCTTCCCCCAGGCGGCGCCACTCCCCAAAAAAACCGTGTCCGCAGGAAGGGCAGCACAGGGGTATGCGTTTGATAACCTGGTGGTTTATCTCGTGCAGAAAATCAACGCAGAAGGCAAAATCCGCAGGGCACATCCTCTCGATGGTCTTGCGCGTAATCATTTTCTCCGCCCCCAGTTCCGTTATGACCTTGCTCAGAAGCACCACATAGAAAGCCCCCGTGTCCCTCTGCACCTGGGCGTCCCTTTCGATGTGCAGAATATCCCTTACCTTGACCAGCCTCATCACGCCGGAGGCTTTACGCGACGCCTGGGCCTGTATGCCCCGGCCCACAGGCAGGGTAAATCTGAACCGCGTTCGCACAGCCATCCTTACCCTCCTACATTTCCAAATGGGAAAACCGCCCCGGGCTTTTCCCAGCGGGGGCAGGCGAAAGCCCTTCCGCGCGGCGCCTTTCCAAAACCGGGAAATCCGTCAACAGTATCCGGCGGCCGGAAACCCCGACATACACAAGATCCGCCTCCGTGGTAAAAAGGGACAACTCCTCAAAATCGTAGTTCTTTTTCAAATACAAAAGAGCCTGGGCAAAATTGGAAAACCTGGGAATATCCTTTTCCGTCTCCCCCGGCGGCGGCCCGCCCTCCGCCAGAAGCAGGGCAAAAGCCTCAATCACGGCAGTCCGGTCCATCTCCCCAAGAACGGATTTGATCTCTTCTTCACGCATTGTTTCCTCCCTGAAATGTTTCACAAGGGCAAAAGCCTCTTCGCGGCGCACAAGCGGCTCAGGCGAGCTGAGGCGGCAGACAGAATCCTCGCGGCCCGTCTCCCCGGAAGAGGCGACAAAAAGACAGTTCTCAAGGCTCGCCCCCCGGAGGGGGAAACCCTCAAAACGGCAGTTGTAAAAAATGCAGTTCCTGATGCGGGCGCCGCAGAAGCCGTTCATGCCGCTCCCGTAACTCAAAGCAAAGCGGACGCCCGAAAAAACGCAGTCCTCCAGCACGCTTTGGATTGCCTCGAAGTCGGCAAACGCGCTGGAACAAACGCGCATCCTCCTCAGCTCCGCCCTTTGCATGCACGAGCTTCTTATGGCCGACCCGCTCAGTTTCCCGCCCAGCCAGAGGCTGCGAATCAGGACAATGCCGTCAAGCACGGCGTTTCGCATAACCGAATCCCGGAAAACCGCGTGGGAAAGGCCGCAGCGGAAAAACGAGCAGTCCTCCAGGCTCGCCCCGTGGAACTCCGCGCGGTTGGCGCACACGTCCCGCAGCGTGACTTTCTTCCAGCGGGCGCGGCGCGGCTGGAAGCCGGAAAGATCGCAGCCTTCAATACAGCAGTCTTCCATCGGCCCGCAGGCCGCGCCTTCCTCCACCAAAAGGCGGTTCGCGTACAGGTTCATGCCGGGGACCACCTGCGCAGGCATATCCTCAGGTTTGCGTTCGCGTCCTCCTCCTCGCTCACAAGCGAGAAACCCAGGGCGCGCGCCTTGTCCATGACGGTCTGGTAGGCGTACTGCCGCGTGATGCGCTCCAAAAACTCCTCCCGCGTGTTCCCGGTAAAAGTCTCCACCGCCCACCAATCCGCCGCGGCCTCGTAGCCGTCCTCGGTCCTGCGCATGCCGATGCTGTAGGCGCAGCCGGTTTTTATCTCCAGCAGGCAGCCGTCTATGACCTCGGTCTTTCTGAAACCCGGCAGGCTCAAAGTCTTCCCCTGCGCCGGCGCCACATAGCCCATGCCAAGTGACTCAAGGGCCTTTTTCAGACACCCCAGATTCTTTATCTGGGTATCGATTTTCGCTATATGGGACATAAACACCTCCTATCGTTTTGTCCTTTCCCCCGTTTGTATGCGGATATATGCATTCACTCCTATTTTGTAATCAAGCTGCAAAGCCTCGCAGCGGAAAAAATCCCCGTAGACCTCGACGATGGCGAAACCCCCGATGATCTTTTTGAATTCCTCATCCCCCGCGATCTCGCCCCTCACCCCCTGCCTGATGTGCGGCCCCGGGGAGGCGGCGCGGACCAAAAAGAATTTCTGCACCCCGTTCACCTCCGACACCTCGACGATGCGCATAACCGAATATACCGGCTCATATTCCGGCGCGGGATTTACCACAACCCTCCGGGGCAGGGGCGCGATTTCCTCCAGCACAAGCGGGTCAAGCACAAGCGCCTCCGGGAAAAACAGCGCGCAGCCCGAAACACACAAAACAAAAACCAAAACGCAGCATTTCCTTATTTTTGCAAAAGATTCCATACATATTTCCCCTCGCGATCCTCAAAAACCAGGTTTTCCCTGTCCAGCAGGACGTAAAAAGTCTTCGCCCAGGGATCCCCCCCCTGGCGCAGGGGCGAACCCGTCCTGATCTCGTACATCCCCTTCGGAAGCACCGCGCGCTCAAGCCTGTCCCAGCCAATCAGCATCCCGTCTCGGAAAAAACCTCGGCCCGCGGCGGCAAGGGGGGGAAGGCGGACCAGGCTGCCCGGGGGATGCAGCCCCTCAAGGATAAGGCGCGCCGCCTCCTGGCAGGCGTCCCAGATACTCCTGAAATCCGTCCCGCGAAAAGGATGGCGCAGCCCCAAAAGGACCCCTCCCCCCGAAGCCTCAACCACCTCGGCATAGAGGATGTTCATCTGGTCGGAAAGCTGGACGCGGCCCCGGACAAGATAGTCCGCGCGCGCGGGATCCCGCTTGCCGCCCTCCGCGTAATCGCCAAGCGCGGCGCCCGGCATGACCCGGACCAGGCCCGAAGCCTCCAGGCCGTAACCCAGAAAAAAACTGAAAAAATCGTCGCCCTCGCGCACGACAAAGCCCTGCTGGGTGATGAACGGCGCGCCGATGAACTCAAACTCCCCGCTTTCCAGCTCAAGCAGCTTGCGGAACTCAAGCGCAAAACCTTCCAGGACAACCCGCTTTTTCCCCGTCTCCGCCTCGCGGCGGGCAGCGGCAAGACGCAGCGGAAGCTCCTCAAGGCAGGCGGCGACAAGCGGCTTTATATCCTCGCCTTCCCTGAAAAACCTCATAACGGCAAAAGGATAGGGGCTGCCGGCAAGCGGGAAAAAAACCAAATGCAGGATGCCGTATCCCCCGCCGACAAAAACCGAAGGCTTGCACAAAGCCTCCAGCGGCGCGGGATAACGCTCCTCCCGCAGCGCCGCCAGCAGGACAAAAGGTCCCTCGGCCCTGGGCCGGGTAAAAGCCGAGTCCAGCCACTTCCCCATAGTGACGGGCCTGAACTTCCCCCCAAAAACAAGCTGCCTGCGAAGCTCCTCCTCCAGCCCCGCAAGCGTCTCCCGGGGAACCCCGGAAGCCGCCCAGGCCGGAAGCAGGGCCAGGGCCGGAAGTCCGGCAGGCAGGGCATCATAAGCGTCCTGCGCGTCGCTTACCACAATCGCCTCCGGCGGCTGCGAGGCGCAGCCGACCAAAAAAAGAAAGGGCGGGGCGAGCGCCACAAGGAAAACCACTGCGTATGGAAAACCAGCCATTCTCTTCAACCTTTTTTCACCAATCCATGA
>JAISXE010000324.1 GCA_031270615.1 Spirochaetia bacterium | reverse complement strand
CAGGGCAAAAATTGCCTGCAATCACGGAAATTGCGTGGTTTTGCGGGGCTTCGCCTTATTGCGGCAACCAGGAAAATCGCGGAAGACGATAAACCGTGACTGCGATTGCAGGCAATCGCCCTGCATTCAGGCAGGTTGTTGTTTGGCTGGAGAACGCTGTGGGCTTTCACGCGATTTCTCCCGCAATTTCCGGGGCAATTTTTGCCAGGGCAAAAATTGCCCCCAAGCCGCGCGTTACAATTTTCCGCTTGCTTTTCCGGCGGATTTATAGTACATTTATAGCCTAAAATCTTTTGCCACCCTGCGGTGAGCTCTAAAAAACCAAAAATGTTGGAGGAAAAATAATGAAACCTTTTTTTATGGCGCTTGTTTTGGCGGTCCTGGGGCTGCTGGCGGGTTGCGGCGGGTCAAAACCCGCCGAGGGCGCGGCGGTCGCGGACGGGGGGAAGAAACTGGTTGCCTACAGCCCCCTTACCCTGGAGTTTATGAAGCCCATCATTGAGCTTTTCGAGAAGGAAACGGGAATCAAGCTGGAGGTCATTGCCCTGGGCACGGGCGAGGCCCTGAAGCGCGTTGAGTCGGAAAAAAACAATCCCCTGGCGGATGTCCTGTGGAGCGGCGCGACGACAACCGTCAAGTCGAAGATGGACCTTTTTGAAACCTACCGGACTCCCAACGAGGCGGCGGTTGACCCCAAGTACAAAAACGTGGAGGGCCCCCTGACGCGTTTTGACGCCACGGGCAGCATCATGATGGCCAACACCAATCTGCTGAAGCAGCTCGGCGATATCCGCATGGAAGGCTATAAGGACCTCTTGAATCCCAAATTCAAGGGCAAGATCGCCATGGCCGATCCTGCGGCGTCTTCCTCCGCCTTCGAGCATGTGGAGACCATGCTCTTCGCAATGGGCGGCGGCGACAACGAGAAGGGCTGGGATTTTATCAGAAAATTCTGCGCCCAGCTCGACGGCAAACTGCTGGGCAGTTCTTCCGCGGTGTACAAGGGGGTGGCCGACGGCGAGTACGCGGTGGGGCTGACCTTTGAAGAAGGCGGCGCGACGTATTTGTCCCTGGGCGCGCCCATCAAACTTGTCTATATGGAAGAGGGCGTTACCTTCCGAGGCGACGGCATTGAAATCATCAAGGGCGCGAAGAACCTGGAAAACGCGAAGAAGTTCCTGGATTTCTGTACCAGCTTCGAGGTGCAGAAGCTGATGAACGATTCGCTGAACCGCCGCACGGTGCGCACGGACCTGCCGCCTTCACCCATCCTGAAACCCCTTTCCGAGATGAAGATTCTGGATGTCGACGAGGATATGGCTGCTGCCAAACGGCAGGAATGGATCAACAAGTTCAAGGAGATTTTTACCAGCCTGTAATTTTCGGCTCGCTTTGCGCAGAAGAAACAGGAGAAACCACCGGCCTCGCTGGCGGCACGGATTGCATGGACTTTTATCCTTAAAAAGCCTTCGCTTCGCCGGGCTTTTGCCTGCGGGGTCTGTGGTTTAATTCTTTCTTCTGCCCTTTTTTCGGCCCGGGTGGCAGCGGAAAAACAGTTACCATAACTGGGGTTATTTTTTAGGGAGGGGAGGCGCTTCCTTGAGTGTAGCAATCGGTATAGACCATCTGGTTAAACGTTACGGCAATGCGACAATAATTCCCGATTTGTCGCTGGACATCAAGAACGGGGAATTTTTTACCCTGCTGGGGCCTTCCGGCTGCGGCAAGACGACCCTCCTGCGGATGATAGCGGGTTTTAACTCCATCGAAGGCGGGACAATCAGCTTCGACGGAAAGCCCATCAATGACATTCCCGCCAACAAGCGCAATATCGGCATGGTGTTTCAGAATTACGCCATCTTCCCCCACCTGACGGTGCGCCAGAATGTCGAATACGGCCTTAAGCTGCGCAAGCTGCCCAAGGCCGAAATCCGCAGCAAGGTGGACGACATCCTTAGAATGGTAAGAATCGGGGAATACCAGGACCGGCTTCCCGAACGGCTTTCCGGCGGCCAGCAGCAGCGGGTTGCCCTTGCGCGCGCCATCGTCATTCATCCCAGCGTGCTTCTTATGGACGAGCCGCTTTCCAACCTGGACGCGAAGCTGCGGGTGGAAATGCGCGAGGTTATACGCAATGTGCAAAGGCAGGTGGGCATTACCACGGTATACGTTACCCACGACCAGGAAGAGGCCCTTGTGGTGTCGGACCGCATCGCGGTCATGAAAAGCGGCATTATCCGGCAGGTAGGCAGGCCGCAGAGCATTTACGCGCGACCGGTGGACGGCTTCGTGTCCACGTTTATCGGCCATTCAAACCTTTTCCGCGCGCGGCTGGAAGGCGGGGGGCTGGAGTTCCGCGGCGGCTTCCGGATGCAGGCACCGGATCTCGCCGGTGCCTCCGATGGGCAGGAGCTTGTCGTGGCGATCCGCCCGGAGGAGTTTTCCCTGGGCGAGGGCCTTGCGACCAAAATAACAGGTTCCACGTTTTTGGGAAAATACATTACCTATACCTTGGGTTTTCCCGAAGACGCCCTTGTTCCCGGCCAGCCCAGCATTGAGTTTTCCCAGGACCTGGGCAGCGCGGAGCGGCTTTTTGAGGTAGGCGAGGTGATTTCCCTGCGGCCCAATCCCGCGAAGATCAATGTGCTCACAGGCGATTTGGAACAAAGCCTTATCCGGGGCGTGCGCAAATATGCCTAGAAAATTTTTCTCCTTCGATTTCTGGAAAATCCTCACGCTGGTGCTGGTTCTTGTCTTTGCCCTGTTCCTCGTGTACCCGCTGTGTTCGCTCTTCCTCAGCAGCTTTAAGGATCCGGAAACAAACGCCTGGACCTTCGATAATTTTATAAGGTTTTTTGAGCGCCGCTTTTATTACACGGCCCTGGGGAACAGTTTTCTTGTTACCACCTGCGTGACCCTGCTGACGGTCGCCATCGGCATCCCCATGGCGTACTTCATGAGCGTTTTCAAAATAAAGGGCAAGAACGTTCTGGAGATTCTTATTATTATATCCATGATGTCGCCCGCGTTTATCGGCGCGTACTCGTGGGTGCTTTTGGGCGGAAGGAACGGCGTTATCACAAGGTTCATCGCCGCTTTGCTGGGGCTGGAGTCCCCACCCTCGATTTACGGTTTCGGCGGCATCCTTCTGGTGTTTACCCTAAAGCTCTACCCTTTCATTTATCTGTACGCTTCGGGCGCGCTGAAAAAAATCGACGTGTCCCTGGGCGAGGCGGCCGAAAGCCTCGGCTGCGGGAGCCTCCGCAAGGTGGCTACCATTATTGTGCCGCTTATCACGCCGACCATCCTCGCGGGTTCCCTTTTGGTTTTTATGAACGCCCTCGCCGATTTCGGTACGCCCATGCTGATAGGCGAAGGCTACCGCACCATGCCGGTGCTTATCTATTCGGAGTTTATCGGCGAGGTGGGAGGCAGCGCGAGTTTTGCCGCCAGCATGGCGACGATTATGGTGCTTATTACGGCGATCATGTTCATCGTGCAAAAGCACTTTGTAAACAAAAAATCCTACACAATGAGCGCCCTGCGGCCCATACAGCCCAAGGAAATCACCGGGCTTAGGAGCTTTCTTGTCCACGCCTTTTTGTTTGTCGTTATCGGCCTGTCCATCATCCCGCAACTGACGGTTATCTACACCTCGTTTCTGAACACCAACCAGGCCATATTCCTGCCCGGCTTTTCCGTTGTCAGCTACAGGATGATATTCTCCAACCTGGGAACAGCCATCGCCAACACCTACCTGTTCGGCTTTTTGGCGATTCTGACGATTGTCCTTCTGGGGCTTTTCATCGCGTACCTGTCGGTCAGGCGGCGGAATTTTCTTACGGGGCTCATCGACACGCTTACCATGTTTCCGTACATCATTCCCGGTTCCGTTTTGGGCATTACGCTGCTTCTGGCCTTTAACGACTATCCGCTTATCCTAAGCGGCACGATGCTTATCATGATTATTTCGCTGGTTATCCGCCGCCTGCCCTACACGCTAAGGTCCAGTTCGGCCATTCTGTACCAGATAAGCCCCAGCATAGAGGAGGCTTCCATCAGCCTGGGGGCTTCGCCGCTTATGACCTTCTTTCGCATAACGGCGGTCATGATGCTGCCGGGCGTGCTTTCCGGGGCGATTTTAAGCTGGATTACCGTTATCAACGAGCTGAGTTCCTCGGTTATCCTGTATACGGCCGGAACGCGGACCATGTCGGTCGCCGTATATCAGGAAGTCGTGCGCGCAAGCTACGGAACCGCGGCGGCATTGGCCACCATCCTGACGGCCACGACGGTTGTCTCTCTTGTCCTGTTCTACAAGATCGCAGGCAAGAAAGAGATCAACATTTAGCGGGGCGCGGAAAGCGTGAATAAGGCCATGATAGCCCCGTCCCTTATGTGCGTGGACCTGATGAATGTCCAAAGCGGGGTGCGGGCACTGGAGGGGTGCGGGACGGATTTTTTCCACATCGACATTATGGACAACCATTTTGTGCCCAACATTACCCTGGGGCCGGACTTTGCCAGGGCGGTAAGGAAAATCAGCGCGGTTCCCCTGGACCTGCACCTGATGATAGAAAGGCCGGAGAACTTTCTTTCCCAATACGGCTTTTTGGGGCCGGCCGACATACTCAGCGTTCATTACGAGGCCACCGTCCATGTGCAAAAGGCCCTTGCGGGGATACGGGAGCTGGGCGCGCGGTCGGGCGTCGCGTTAAACCCGGCGACGCCTTTTACCGTGCTTGAGCATATTCTTGATGATATTGAGATTGTGCTTGTTATGGCAGTCAACCCGGGTTTTTCCGGCCAAAGGCTGATTCCCTCGGCGCTGGAAAAAATCCGGCAACTGCGGCTGTGGCTGGACGAACGCGGCAAAAGCGGCGTCCTGATCGAAACCGACGGCAACGTCAGCTTCGATCACGCCGACCGCATGCGCCAGGCGGGAACCGACCTGTTCATCGCGGGAACTTCCAGCGTTTTTTCGCCCGGGGGAAGCATCGCGGAAAATTACCGGAAACTGAAAAGCATTGTCGAAAGGCACAGGGATTGACCACGGCACAGACAAACGCGGACACACGAGGAGCGGCAATTCCAAGTTTCAACTTATGGCAAGCGGAGTTGTAAACAAGCGGGGCCTGTCAGGTTGCATGGGCGGCAGACCGTTTTGCGCTACCAACGCGGGCGCGACAATCACGGAAATTGCGTGTTTTTGCGGGGCTTCGCCCTATGGCTGCAACCAGGGAAATCGCGGAAGGCAGGTAAACCGCGACTGCGATTGCGGGGCAATCGCACTGCGTTCAGGCAGGTTGCTGTAAGCGGGTAGAACACTGGGGGCTATCACGCGATTGCCCCGCAATTTCCGGGGCAATTTTTGCCAGGGCAAAAATTGCCTGCTTGTACGGCCTTAAAGAAAATTGCGACCAGCCCCGGGCACGACAATCACGGAAATTG
>JAISXE010000130.1 GCA_031270615.1 Spirochaetia bacterium | reverse complement strand
CCCGCCTGAAAATTCCCTTTGACACACAGCACGCAATTCACTATTATGGTACTGCCGTGGAAAATTACTATGATCTTTTTGGTCTTAAACACACGTGCAGCCTCGAAGAAATAAAAAGTTCCTTTCGCGAGAGGGTGAAGAAGCTGCATCCCGATTTGTCGCGGGACACGGCGGGGGTGGAGAAGTTCCGCCTGCTTCTGGCGGCGTACCGGGTTTTGCTTGACCCGGAGGCCAGGGCCGATTATGACCGTCGGATGAAGTTCGCGCTTCCGGCGGACGGCTTTGTGTACAGGGATTTCCTAAGAAAGCGGGCCGACAGCGTCAGCCTGGCAAAACTTGTTTTTTACGATTTGCTGCATGACGACGGGGATGCGGCCCTGGATTTGTACGAGGGCCTGCTGCTGCGGGACGAGTTCAGCCTGGACCTTTTTATGGATCGGGAAGACTTTATGGACTGCGCTTTCATGCTGGCCGAGGAATACGGGAAGCGGCGCAGGTACGGGAAGTCTTTTGACCTTCTGGTAAGGATCGTGCGTTTCGAGAGGCAGAAGCCGTATTTCAGGCATTTTTTCCAGGAGGTTGTCGCGCGCATGCGCGGCCTCGCGAATTCAAAACTCGCGCGGGAGCTGCCGCCGGCGGAATGCCTGTCGCGGTATTTCCAATTAATCGATTTCGATTTGTCGCGCAGGGAAACCGCGTTTTATACAAAAAAAATCGCCGAGGTGTATGCCGGCCTGGGCCGCGCCGACCTTGCGAGGGATTATCTTGGCCGCACAGGCCCGCAGGGTTCCGGCAGGCCGAAACGGAAAATCGGCTGACATCAGGATTAAGGGGTGGAAAATGATTTCTATGAAAAAAACATGCGCCGCGGGTATTTTGCTTTTGTTGTCCGCGGGCCTGGCCTTCGCGCAGGTCATTGATCAGCCTGTCGCCCGGGTCCGGCTTACAAAACCGGAGGTGATCACCCAGCGGCAGTTCCGCCAGCAGATAGGCATGATAGAAAGCCAGGCGGGGCAGTCCATGTCGCAGGAGGACAGGCGCCGGATGCTTGATATGCAGGTCGGCGATCTTCTGATCGACCAGGCGGCGGCGCGGGACAATTTCCGGGTGACGGAGAACGAGCTGAACGAGAACATCGCCCTGTACAAGCGGCAGAGGGTGCCGCCAAGCGTGTCGGACGCCCAGTTCCGTACCATGCTCCAGAACCAGACGGGCCTTTCCTGGGACGACTTTACCACGACCACGCGCAAGCGCCTTATCCGGGAAAAATACGTCCGGGACAAAAAGAGGGCCGTGTTCGCCGACATCAAGGAACCCACCGAGGCCCAAATCCTGCAAATCTACGAGGAAAACGCCACGGATTTCACCAACCCGCAGCTTCTGCGTTTCAACCAGGTGTACATTTCCACGCAGGGGCTTTCCGAGGTGGAGAAGCAGCAGGCCAGAAAACGTGCCGAGGAGGCCCTGGCGGAGCTGCGCGGCTCGCAGTTCAAGGACGTGGTTCTGAAATACTCCGATGACACGAACACGAAGTACAAGGGCGGCGACGCGGGGTATCACGCGCGCAACGACGGCCAGCGCCAGGCGATGCTGGGAAAGAGTTTCTACAACGCGATTTTTGCCCTGGCCGTGAACCAGACCAGCGCGGTGCTTGAATCGAATATCGGCCTGCACATCGTCCAGATTTCGGAGAAGCGGGGCCCGAAACTCCTGGGGCTGAAGGACCCGGTTTTTCCCGGCGTGTCCGAGACGGTGGAAGAACGGATAAAGCGCTCTGTCAGGGTCCAGAACGAACAGGTTACCTTCCTGCGGGCCATGAACGATCTTGTCGAGGAGCTGAAAAAAAACGCGGAAGTCACGATATATGAGCAGAACCTTACCTGGTAGCCATGGGACCCCGGCGTAGGGCCAGAATCCTGGCTGTCCAGGCTCTTTTTGCCTATGATTTCACGCGCTGCGGCGTTGAGGATCTGACGGGTTTTCCCTGGGCCGACGGGGACGGGGAGGACAAGCCTGCGGACATTGGCGGGGACACGCGGGATTTCGCGGTTCTCCTTATAGCGGGCGCCATCGGGAACCTGGACGCCATTGACAGCGCCATACAAAAGCAGCTTGAACACTGGGATATGGGCCGCCTGAACCGGCTGGATCTGGCGGTGCTGCGCGTCAGCGTTTTTTCCCTGTTTTTCATGAAGGATATCCCGCCCTCCGTGGTTATCGACGAGGCCGTGGATATCGCGAGGGATTTCGGGACCGACGACTCCTACCGTTTCGTCAACGGGGTTTTGGACGGAATCAGAAAAGCCATGGAAGACCGGCATGAGAGTGCGTGAGAAAATCGAGGCCGTGCATGTCATCCTGCTTGTTGTGGGATTGGCGCTTCTGGCGGGCTTTATTTTCATTGCCGTTTATTTTCTGAAAACAGAGCGTTATTCGGAGAACCTTGCCTATTCCCTGGAAAATATCGACGCGCTTATAAAATCAGGAAACCATGAGGACGCGCGAAGGATTATCGAAGGGCTGGAGGGCTTTCCCGCCCATGCGGGCGACTGGCTGCGGCTTTTGAAGCGCTGCCGCCTCCTTGCGGAAAAGACGGGGAAGCCCGAAGTTTTTTCCCTGGCGGCGCTTCGGGCGCAGAAGGCGAATCCCGATAACGGGGAAATAGCCCTTGCCGCGGCCCGCGCCCTGATTGACGCCGGGAGGCCCGAAGAGGCGCTTTTTTTGGCGGAAAAATTCCAAAGCCTTGATTTCCAAAGCGTGGCGGCGGAGATCTATGTGCGAAGCTCCGTGGTTCCCCCAGGGGAAGCGCGGGGCGATCTTGTGTACGCCTTCCTGCCGGAAAGCAGGGATTACCGCGACTACATGCTGGCGGGCGATTTGGCGGGAAATGTTTTGGGTCCCGGCCATCCAAGCGTCCTGGGGTTTTTCCGCAACGCCGCGCTCCTTCTTCTGGAGCGGGGCGAGTGGGGGGAGGCGCTGGAGGTCCTTGACAAACACGGCGCGGGCGGCGAGCCTTTTTTGGCGGCTTTGGCGGCCTACGACGCGGGCAGGTTCGAGGAATCCGACAGGTATTGGGACCTGCTTCCGCCGCAGCGGAAGATGGAACCCCGCCCGCTCGCGCTGCGGGCCGATTCCTTCCTGCGGCAACTGCGCTACGCCGAAAGCAAAAACATCCACGGGATTTTTTTCTATAATTTCCCCGACTATTCGCCCGTTCCCTACCACGCCCTGAATTTCCTTTTGCACAGGGAGGCGCCCTCTTCGGGCACGCGGGCGCTGCAAAGGGGCCTGGAGTTTTTCCCCAGGGATTTCACGCTTCTGCTTGATTACGCGAAAGCCCTTGTCCGGGAAAACAAGGCGGCCGAGGGGGGGGAGGTTTCCGCCGGGGTTTTTTCCGGCCTTTCGGCCCTGGGCAGGGCCTGGACCCCGCAGGAGGGGGCCGCGGCGGCGGATTCCCGCGCCCTGGGCCTGTTGGCGCGGCGGGGGGACCTTCCCATCGGCCGCATTGTGTCTGAGCTGTGGATGCTGCATAACGACCATCCCGGTTCCGCTTCGGTTTCGGCCCTGCTCAGGTGGCACCTTTTTTCTTTGGCCGACCACGCGGGCATGCGGCTGCTCCTGGCGGACCCCCGGGCCGGGGAAGACCCCTACGCGGGGTCCTATCTGGCGGCCCTGGATTTTGCCGGGGGCGCGTTTGATTCGGCCCTGCGCGAATTGCAAACCGCGAGCCGGCTTTTCCCGGCCTGCCCTGAGGGGTTTTACAACCTCGGCCTTGTGCATTCCCGCCTTCGGCAGGAGGAGGATGCCCTGGCGGCTTTCGGGAAGGCCAGGGAAGTCCTGGAATTCGCGCAGGCCCCGGATTTGGCCCAGAACGTGGACCTGCGCCGCTTTGACGCCCTGGTAAGGCTGCGCCGTTTTGGCGAGGCCGTTGCGCTGATGCGGGAATTCCTCGAAAAATACCCCCGTCATCCCGAAGGCCTGCAAAAGCTTAGGAAACTTGAAGCGCGGCCCGAATAATGCTATGCTTGTTCTTATGGTACGGTTGAAAAGCGCAAAGGAAATTGAAGGCATCCGGGAATCCTGCCGCCTTCTTTCGCAACTTTTGGGGGAAACAAAGAACATCGTCGCCGAAGGCATATCGACGAAAGACATTGACGCGTTTGTCCGCAGGAGATGCCGCGAAATGGGCGCGCGGCCCGCTTTTCTGGATTATGACGGGTTCCCCGCGGCCATTTGCACCTCGACAAACGAAGCGGTCATCCACGGAATACCCAACAAAAAAAAACTGCGTTCCGGGGATATTGTGAGCCTTGACTGCGGCCTTGAGTATGAAGGCTTTTTCAGCGACGCGGCGTTTACCCTGCCCATCGGGCGGGTGTCGGACGAAAACCGGCTTTTGATGGAAGTCACCCGCGCCTGCCTGGACCTGGCCATCGCAAAAGCCGTCTGCGGCAACAGGATAAGCGACATCTCCCGCGCCGTGTACGCGCACGCGAAAAAACACGGTTTCGGGGTGGTGCGCGAATACTGCGGCCACGGCGTGGGCCTTGCCCCGCACGAGGGTCCGCAAATCCCGAATTATGTCAGCTCCGGCCCCAGCCCGCGTTTGAAACCCGGCATGGTCATCGCCATTGAGCCCATGGTCAACGCGGGCGGGGACGCCATCGAAATTTTGCGGGACAACTGGACGGTGGTAACGGCGGACGGTCGCTGTTCCGCCCATTTTGAACACACGTTGGCGATTTTTGACGACCATACGGATGTGTTGACCGCGTGGTAGCCATGCGCCTTTGAAGAAGTTATTGGAAGATGTCATTTTGAGGAGGATGTTCATGAATTTCAGCCGGTTTTTTCTCTCAAAAAAAGTTTTTGTTTTTAACCTGGTTTTTTTGGGGATCGCCATAGGGTTTTCCCTTGCCCTGTTTTCTTTTTCCTGTTCGATAAAATCATCCTCCGCCGCCCGCACGGCCTATGCCCAGGATGCCAACCTCGAGGCCATGCGAAGCCTGGAAAGCCTGCAAAATTCCTTCCGCGCGATTTCGGAAGGGGTGCGGCCGTCGGTCGTCACGATAAACGTTACCTCCATACGCAGGCAGGAGCCGGGCAACCGGAACATGCCCTGGTTTTATTATTTTTTCGGGCGGCCCGACGAGGGCGGCGCCCCGGAACGGGAGTTCAGGAACAGCGGCCTGGGTTCCGGGGTTATCCTTAAGAAAAACGGATCGACCTATTATGTGCTGACCAACAACCATGTGGTGGACAAGGCGGAAAACATCGCCATCCACCTGTTTGACGGCCGGGAATTCAAAACCACGCTGGTAGGAAAGGACGAAAGGAAGGACCTTGCCGTTGTTTCTTTTGAATCGGAGGAACAGATTCCCGTTGCCGTTATGGGCAATTCGGATACCCTGCATGTGGGGGACTGGGTTCTGGCCGTGGGAAGCCCCTTCGGCCTTGAGTCCACGGTCACCGCGGGAATCGTCAGCGCGCTTGGCCGCCGGGGCGGGCCGGAAGGCAATATAAGCGATTTTATCCAGACGGACGCTTCCATAAACCAGGGCAATTCCGGGGGCGCGCTGGTGAACCTTGCGGGCGACCTTGTCGGCATCAACACCTGGATCACCTCGCCCACGGGCGGAAGCATCGGCCTGGGTTTCGCCATTCCCATCAACAACGTGAAAAAAGCCGTGGACGATCTTATCGGAAGGGGTTCCGTGCAGTACGGGTGGCTGGGGGTCAGCATTTCAAGCATCCCCCAGGACATGGTGGCGCCGCTGAAACTTCCAGACAACAAGGGCGCGTTTGTCTACCATGTGTTTAAGGGTTCCCCCGCGAACAAGGCGGACATCCTCCCCGGGGATTTCATAACCGTCCTGGACGGGCAGAAGATACCCAGCTCAAACGACCTGGTGCAGAGGATCGCCGATCTTCTGGTAGGCCACGAGGCCCGCTTCACTTTGTACCGGCAGGGCAGGCAGATGCAGGTGACGGTGGGGATTACCGCGCGGGACACCCAGCAGACGATTTCCGAGCAAAGCAAAAACCTCTGGCCGGGCTTTACCGTCGCCCCCCTTACGGAGGAGATCCGCAAGGAGCTGGATCTCGCCTCGCCCAACGGTGTCTTTATCCAGTCGGTTGAGTCGCGCACGCCCGGCGCGCTTGCCGGCCTGCAAAACGGCGATACCATCGTGGAGATGAACGGCAAAAAAGTATCGTCGGTACTGGAGTTTTATGAATACCTCAACGACAAAAGCCTGGAAAAGGTGGAGTTCGTCTACGAGCGCAGGGGCGTCAAAATGAGCATCGGCGTGTTCCGCTAAGGCCCCGCGATGAAAGAGTTCCTGGATTTTTCCACTGTCCGCTCCAACGGCCTGAAGCTTGCCCACGCGATCCACCGCTCCGGCTTTGTGCCGGACATCATCTATGTAAGCCTCCGCGGCGGGGCCTGCCTGGGAAACATCATCTCGGAGTATTTCAAAGTCGTGCGCAGGCACGAGCGGCCCGTGTTTTACGCCGCAGTGGTGGCCCACTCCTATTCGGACATCAAAAAGCACGCGCGGGTGCGGGTGGACGGCTGGACCTACAACCCCGACCATCTGCGCAGCGGCGACAAAATCCTCCTGGTTGACGACATCTTCGATTCGGGCAACACCATAAACCACCTTGTCGGCATCCTCCTGCAAAAAGGCATCCCCCGCGAGGACATCAAAGTGGCCGTCCACGATTACAAGCTCAGGCCCGGCGCCGACCCGGAACACCCCGTCCAGCCGGACTTCTACTGCCGCAGGCACCTGGTCGGCAGCAGCCGGGACGACACCTGGATCCATTACATGAGCCACGAGCTTATCGGCCTTAGCGCGGAGGAAATCGAGCTCCACTACCTACAGGCCGACCCGCAGCTCCAAGAGGTCTTCCGGCTTCTGGAAAAATACCTGTGACCCGCCTTGCGCGGAAGAATAAGGGACACCGCTGGCCACGCGGGTGAAAGGCCCAGAGCATTGGCGTTTACTTTTCTCAATCGCATTGATCATTTTGGCACAATTTTTTCGCCCCCAGGCGCAAAAAACCCAGGTTGCATGGGCGAGCAGTATTTTTGTATCCGCGTAGCGGGTACAAAAATACGACCAGCCGGGCTATCCGCTCCAATCTTTTGGCTGCGCCAAAAG
>JAISXE010000116.1 GCA_031270615.1 Spirochaetia bacterium | reverse complement strand
CAGACATAGAAAAATTAAAAAACGAATTAGAAAATGACATAAAAAATAAAGTTATACCATTTTTAAATAGATTTAATGATAAAAAGAATATACTGGAACAATTATTTATGGAAAGATATGCCGGATTTTATGAATTGGCCCGAATAAAAGTATTATATAAGAATGGTTTTAGTGCCGAAATAAAAAATATGATTAGTAGTGAGAATTATCAATGGAAATATAAAGGAATAATACTGGAAAAAATAAATAACTGGGTAAAAGAAAACGGATAAAATGGAGTACGCCCCTGCTGCGCATAGCAGGTCTGTGTATGCTTCGCCGCCAGTAGGCGGCTCGGGCTCCACAATGGATAGGTCATTGCGCAGCGCTGCATTATAAAAATGCCAAATAAGATAAATGGCTTATTCAAATTTTTTTAGAGTTAAATTATTCGGCAGTGTGCGGGCGCACCTGCCGCCTTTTGGCAGGGCTGGCCGCGCGAGGGGCTGGTCGCGATTTTGCAAGGCAAAATCGCTGCTCGCCCATGCAACCTGGATTGAAGCGGAAATCCCGCAGGATTTGCATGGGCAAATCCGAGGAATTGGAGCGGAAAGCCCGATCCCCGCCGCAGGCGGGGACGCGCCCAAATTCTTATTTTTTGCTTGCCCGCGCTTTCTTGCTTTTTTGCGCTTGCTACGGTATTCTTTGGCGGAGGGAGGCCTGAAAAAACCGGGCGTCTTTTTTTGGGGGGGAGAATGATTAGCGCGCAGTCTGTCTGGGAAGACCTTGTGAAAATCAGGGAGCGTTCGCCTCTGGTCCACAATATTACCAATTTTGTCGTAATGAACAATACCGCAAACGCGCTTCTGGCGATTGGGGCGTCGCCTGTGATGGCCCATGCCGGGGAGGAAGTGGAAGAGATTGCGGGTGCCTGCGGGGCGCTGGTGGTCAATATCGGGACTTTGAACCCCCAGTGGGTGGGGGCGATGGAAAAGGCCATGCTGAAGGCGCGGGAGGGGGGCGTGCCCATCGTGCTGGATCCTGTGGGCGCGGGGGCGACAAGCTACCGCCTGGATACGGTGCGCGGGCTTCTTGCAGCGGCGGTTCCGCAGATCATCCGGGGCAATGCCTCGGAGATAAGCGCCCTGGTGTCCGCAGGAACAACAATGAAGGGGGTGGATTCCTCGCTGTCGTCCGATTCGGCTTGCGGCGCGGCCAAGACCTTAAGCGCCATGCACGGCTGCGTTGTTTCGTTGAGCGGCGAGACCGATTACATTGTCCAGGGCGGCAGGCTCGAATGCGTGCGCAACGGCCACCCCCTGATGCCGAGGGTGACGGGGCTGGGCTGCACGGCAAGCGCGTTGAGCGCCGCTTTCGCCGCCGTGAACGGGGAGGCTTTTGCCGCCGCGGCGCACGCGATGGCTGTTATGGGGATCGCGGGGGAGATCGCGGCCCGCGAGGCGAAGGGGCCGGGGAGTTTCCAGGTGCATTTTCTGGACGCCTTGTACCGGCTCCGCGAAGAGGACATCGGGAGCCTTTTACGGGCCGGGCGGGAGGCGGCATGAGAAAATACTGCCGGGTTTTAACGATAGCGGGTTCCGACTCGGGGGGCGGCGCGGGTATCCAGGCCGATCTGAAAACCTTTTCAGCTAACGGCTGTTACGGGATGTCGGTGGTTGCCGCGCTGACCGCGCAGAACACCGCGGAGGTCACGGGCATTTTTCCCGTGCCGCCCGAATTTGTGGCGCGGCAGATCGATGCCGTAATGACGGATATAGGAACGGACGCGGTTAAAATCGGCATGCTCCATTCGCCGGACCTTATCGCGGTGGTCGCGGAAAGGCTTGCGTATTACCGGGCGAAAAACATCGTCGTCGATCCGGTTATGGTTTCCAAAAGCGGGGCGCGTCTTTTGCAGCGCGATGCCGTGGAAGCCTTGAAAACCCGGCTTTTCCCCCTGGCGGCGCTTATCACGCCCAACCTGCCGGAGGCTTCGGACCTTCTGGGCCGGCCTGTGGAAAAAGCCGGGGATATGGAAGCGGCCTGCCGCGACCTTGCCGCTTTGGGCCCGGGGGCGGTACTGCTGAAGGGCGGGCACCTGGACGGGGGGCAAAGCCCCGACCTGTTGTACTGCGGCGGCGGGTTTTCGTTTTTCGACAGCCGGAGGATCCAAACGCGCAACACGCACGGCACGGGCTGCACCCTTTCCTCCGCAATTGCCTCGGGGCTTGCGAAGGGCATGGATGTCGCCTCGGCGGTGGGGGCCGCGAAGAAGTACATCGGCGGGGCCATCGAGGCCGGGGCGCGCTACACGACCGGCAAGGGCCACGGCCCCGTGCATCATTATTACGCTTTTTGGGAGTAAAGAGGGTTTATGGGATTCCCTCCCACTGTCAACCAGTTAAGAAAAAGATGTGCGCCTTTTTGGCGCTTCCGCGCCAAAAACTGGGCTTTCCGCTGCAATTCCTCAGCCCCTGCGGGGCTTGCGGGATTTCCGCTGCAATCCCTGGCGCATGGGCGGCAGACCGTTTTGCGCCACCAACGCGGGGCTTCGCCCACGGCCTGCTTGTACGG
>JAISXE010000062.1 GCA_031270615.1 Spirochaetia bacterium | reverse complement strand
CAATCCCTTGCGCCCCGCGGGCTTTCCAGGTTTTGGAACAAGCCCGGAAGCCCGTGTTTTTCCGCCTTCTGCCGCCGTGGCCGGCGCTTGGGTTTTTGCAAGCATTCAGCCGCGTCAGTCTTTTGGGGGAAACAGCCGCATCCCTCATTGCGGGCCGCCCCGGCGGCGAAGCAATCCAGAAACGCGGGCAGGTTTTCCGTGCCGGATTGCTTCGGGGCTGGCAGGCGCAAGGGGCGGCACGCTTCGCGTGCGGCCTTCCGGCCCCTCGCAATGGGCGGCGGCTTAGGTATGTTTTTTTTATGAGTGCGTGTATGTTTAGGAGGAGGAAACTGCTATGGATGTAACGGTTGCCATTGGGGCAGGTATCGCGGTAATATCCGGCATAGGGGCGGGCGTGGGCATAGGCATCGCGACTTCGGGAACGGTGCAGGCGATTTCCCGCAACCCGGAGGTGTCGGGGAAGCTTTTGCCGATGTTTTTTCTGGGGGTCGCCCTTGCGGAATCAACGGCCATTTACGGCCTTGTCATTTCCATTCTGCTGATTTTTTCAAAATAGGCTGAAAACCACCGATGCTTGATTTTTCCGTTACTTTTGTTTTTACCCTTATCAATATTCTTGTGCTTTTCGTGATTCTGCGGATCGTGCTGTTCAAGCCGGTCACGCGGTTCATGGAAAAACGGGCGCGGGCCGTGGCGGCCGACATCGAAGAGGCGAAAAACGAAAAGGCCCAGGCGAAGAGCCTTTTGCGGAATTACGAGGGGCGTTTGAAGAACGCCCAGGCCGAGGCGGAGGCGATTATCCAGGGCGCGCGCGAGGAGGCCCGCAGGCAGGCGGAGGCAATCGTGGCCGGCGGCCGGGCCGAGGCGCAGGACATCCTGGCAAACGCGCGGGACCAGGCCCAGGCCGAATACCGCGCGGCTTTGGCTTCTTTCCAGGCGGAGGCCGCGGGCCTTGTGGTAAGGGCGGCGGGCCGCCTTCTGAAGCAGGAGCTTGGCAGCGCGGACAGCCGCCGGCACGCGGAGCTTATCCTGCGGGAGCTGAAAAACTGATGTTCGGGGCCGGGCGCTGGGCGCGGGCTTTTCTTGATGCCTGCGCGGATAAAACGGAGGAGGGGCTTGCGGCCCTCGAGGCCCTTGAAGCCTGCTTCCCCGCGGCGTCGTGGGGTTCGGGGGGCGGCGCGTCGGCGCGTCTGGGCCGGACGCTTCTTGGCGCGCGGGGGCGCGTTTTTGAGGCAAACGCGGGGACGGCGGCGGCCTGCCGGACGCTTATGCTTCTGGTGAAAAGGGGCTTGGCGGGGCGGCTTTCCGAGGTGGCGGGCGAGGCGCGCAGGATCTGGGATGCCGAAAACGGCGTGCTTGCCGTTGTTCTTGAATCGGCCTTTCCCCTTGACGGGGAATTCATCGAGACTTTGCGCAGGGCGGTTCAGGAGAAGACGGCCGCCCGGCTGGTTCATGTAAGCGCGCGCCTTGCGCCCCATCTTATCGGCGGGTGCAGGCTGCGCGTTGGCACGCAGTGCCTTGACGCTTCCGTGAGCGGGCAGTTGCGTAAAATGGCGGCGGACTTGCACGCCGCCGGGGGTTTTTCATGGTGAATTTCGAGGGCCTGGCGAAAGTCCTGCGGGAACAGATCGAGAATTGGGAGGGAAAGCCTTCCAGCGATTCCACGGGTTTTGTCGCGCAGGTGGGCGATTCGGTTGCCACCGTCTATGGCCTGGACAGGGCCATGTACGGGGAGCTTGTGGAATTCGCATCGGGCGCCACGGGCATTGTGCTGAATCTGGAGGAAAGCGGGGTCGGCTGCGTTCTTTTGAGCGGCGAGAATCTGGTCAAGGACGGCGAGGAGGCAAAGGGGACCGGCAGGGTGGTTTCGGTTCCTGTGGGTCTGCCGCTTGTCGGCAGGGTGGTGAATCCCCTTGGCGCGCCCATAGACGGGAAGGGGCCGCTGAATATCGGCGAGTACCGGCCCGTGGAGTCCCCGGCGCCTCCGGTTATTGAGCGCGGGAGCGTGGACACGCCCCTGCAAACGGGGACGCTTTCGGTGGACGCGATGATACCCATTGGCCGGGGCCAGCGCGAGCTTATTATCGGCGACCGGCAGACGGGCAAGACCGCTTTGGCGGTTGCCGCGATTATCAACCAGAAGGGCAAGAACGTGTACTGCATTTACTGCGGCATAGGGCAGAAGTCATCCTCCGTGGCGGCGATCATCAAAAACCTTGAGCGCCACGGCGCCATGGATTACACCTTCGTCGTGCTGGCCTCGGCTGCGGATTCGGCGGCGCTGCAATACCTTACGCCTTATTCGGCCTGCGCGATGGCGGAGCATTTCATGCTTGAGGGCAGGGACGTGCTGGTTGTGTACGACGACCTTTCCAAGCACGCGGTTGCCTACCGCACCATAAGCCTGCTTTTGCGCAGGCCCCCGGGGCGCGAGGCGTTTCCCGGCGATGTGTTTTACCTGCATTCCCGGCTGCTGGAACGCGCCGCGAAGCTGTCGGCCGAAAGGGGCGGAGGTTCCATCACGGCGCTTCCGATTGTCGAAACCCAGGCGGGGGACATTTCTTCCTACATTCCGACAAACGTCATTTCCATTACCGACGGGCAGATTTTTCTTGACGCGGAGCTTTTCAATTCCGGGTTCCGGCCCGCGATAGACGTGGGGCTTTCGGTAAGCCGCGTGGGCGGCGCGGCGCAGGTAAAGGCGGTGCGCAAGGTTTCCGGCCGCCTGCGCCTCGATCTGGCCCAGTACCGGGAAATGGCGGCCTTTGCCCAGTTCGGCAGCGACTTGGACAAGGCCACGCAGGACAAACTGGCCCAGGGGCAGCGGCTTATGGAGGTCCTCAAACAGCCCCAGTACCTTCCCTACGCGATGGAGGAGGAGGTTCTTATTCTTTTTTTGTGCGTGGGCGGGCATCTTATGGACGTGGAGGTGGCCAAGGTTGGCGCTTTTGTGCGGGACTTCGTGGCGTACCTGAAAATCCACGAAGCGGATATTCCAGAGGCTATCGCGCGAAGCGCCCAGATCTCGGCGGAGGTCGAGGGAAGGCTTGCCGGGGCCATAGAGAATTTCAAGGTTTCGCAGGGCGAAAAAAAGTAGGGGGCGATGGCAAACTTACGGGACGTGCGCCTGCGGATGCGGGCCATAGGGCAGACCCTCCAGGTTACCAAGGCCATGAACCTTATTTCAACGGCAAAACTCCGCAAGGGCCGCCGCATACTTGAGGATACGGAGCCTTTTTTCAACCGCATCCGCAGGTCCATGTACGATATTCTTGTCGGCGCGGACTATGTGCACAGCGAGTATTTCTCGCGGCTTTCAAAAAACGACAAGCCGCGGGCCGCGGTTGTGGCGGTTACCAGCGACCGGGGTCTTGCGGGGGGCTATAACGCCAACATCTTCCGCACGGTCAGCCAGCTCTGCGCCGGGCTTCCCAATCCCGTCCTGGTTGTGTGCGGCGCTGTGGGCTACCGGTATTTCCTGCATTCGCCCTATGTGATTCTGGAAAACTTTTCTTTCAAATCGCGGACGCCGGATCTTGCCGACGCGCAGGAGATTGCCGATTACCTGGTTTCCCAGTACCAGTGGGGCGTTTTTGACGAGGTGTATGTCGTTTACACCTACATGTACAGCACGATAAAACTCGCGCCGGAGACCCAGCGCGTCCTGCCCCTTTCGGCGAAGAAGATGGGGGAGGAAAGCCGCAGCCTCCACCAGGAGCTGGGAAAAAAGGAAAAAATCCATTTTGAGTATTTCCCTTCCGCGAAGAGGGTTTTTGAGACGCTTGTGCCTTTGTATATCAAGGGCATCGTGTACGGGGCTTTGGTCGAAGGCCATGTCAGCGAGCAGAGCGCCAGAATGGCCGCCATGGACGAGGCGTCAAAAAGCGCCGAGGATATGCTGGCGTCCCTGCGAATAAATTACAACAGGGCGCGCCAGGCGGGCATCACCCAGGAAGTGACGGAAATCATTTCCGGCTCCGCGGCCCTGCATGAATGACGAAAGAGGAATTAGTATGGCAAACAAAGGCGTTGTGACGCAAATAGTCGGGCCGGTTGTGGACGCCCGTTTCGAGGAGGGACAGATTCCCCCCATTTTGAACGCTTTGGAACTGGAATGTCCCGGCAAGGCCGTCATTCTGGAGGTCTTGCAGCACATCGGCGACAACCGGGTGCGCTGCGTCGCCATGTCGGCCACCGAGGGGCTGTCGCGCGGCCTTGAGGTGCGGGATACCGGGTACCCCATCCGCGTGCCGGTGGGCGAGGCCGTGCTGGGACGGATGTTCGGCGTATGCGGCCAGCCCATAGACGAGCGCGGGGCCTTTTCCGCAGACGAATACGCTTCCATCCACCGGAGCGCGCCGGGTTTTGACCAGCAAAAGCCCGCCACCGAGGTTTTCGAGACCGGCATCAAGGTGATTGACCTGATTGCCCCCTACACGAAGGGGGGCAAGATAGGGCTTTTCGGCGGCGCAGGCGTGGGGAAAACCGTTGTCATCATGGAGCTGATTCGCAACATCGCCACCGAGCATTCCGGCTATTCGGTTTTCGCGGGAGTGGGCGAGCGCTCGCGCGAAGGCGCGGATTTATGGAAAGAGATGAACGAATCGGGGGTCATCGCGAAAACGGCGCTTGTTTTCGGCCAGATGAACGAGCCGCCCGGGGCGCGCATGAGGGTGGCGCTTTCCGGCCTTACCATGGCGGAGCATTTCCGCGACCAGGGCGGGCAGGACGTGCTTTTGTTTATCGACAATATTTTCCGCTTCATCCAGGCAGGCGCGGAAGTGTCGGCCCTTCTGGGGCGCATTCCCAGCGCGGTGGGATACCAGCCCACCCTGGCAAACGAGATGGGCGCCCTTCAGGAAAGAATCGCCTCGACCTCAAAGGGTTCCATTACCAGCGTGCAGGCCGTCTATGTCCCGGCGGACGACCTTACCGACCCCGCGCCCGCGACGACCTTTGCCCACCTTGACGCGACCACGGTTCTTTCGCGCAAGATTGTGGAACTGGGCATCTATCCTTCCGTTGATCCGCTTGCCTCCACCTCACGGATTCTGGACCCCGCCATTGTGGGCGAGGAACACTACCGCACCGCCATGCGCGCGCAGCAGACCCTGCAACGCTACAAGGAACTGCAGGATATTATTGCCATCCTCGGCATGGACGAGCTTTCGACCGAGGACAAGCTCCTCGTGTCCAGGGCGCGGAAGGTGCAGCGTTTTTTCAGCCAGCCTTTCTTTGTGGCCGAGCGCTACACCGGCATCTCCGGCCGCTATGTGCCTGTGGCGCAAACCGTCCGCGGTTTCAGGATGATCCTTGACGGCGAATGCGATTCCATTCCCGATCAGGCCTTTTTCATGGCGGGCGGCATTGAGGATGTCCTGCAAAAGGCCGGGGGCTAGGAATGCCGGAAGCTTTTACCCTTGAGGTCCATACGCCGCACCGGCTTTTCTTTTCGGGCAAGGTCAGGGGCGCCATTGTCCCCCTTGACGACGGGGAAGCGGGCATCGTGGTAAACCACTCGCCTTTTATCGCCCCCCTGGCTGTCGGCATCCTGAAGATCCAGGACGCGGACGGCCTCTGGACGGAAGCCTTTATTACCTCAGGCATTCTTGAGGTAAAAACGCGCAAGACGGTTATTCTGGTCGAGGCCGCCGAATGGCCCGGCGAAATAAACGAGGCCGCGGCCCGCGCCTCCAAAAACGAGGCAGAGGAAACCCTGAAAACCCGCATCCTGAAATTTGAAACCGCCACCGCTCGGGAAAAACTGAAAAGGGCGGAAATGCGCCTGAAAGTCGCGGGCCGGGGCAGGCCGGGAACCACGGAGATCGCGGAATAAGAGAGACCCGGCCGCGGCTCAGAACCGCCAAACGCGGGAACCGCCTTTGGCGGTTCCCGCCCGCACACAGGCGGACGCGATTTTGCCGGGGCAAAATCGCGGGGTATGCCACCACTGCATTTGCAAGGCAAATGCGCGTCTTTATCACCGCCGGCCGCGGCCACCGCGATTACAAGAGCCATTTACGCGTGCCGGATGGGGTCAAAATGTTGCGCCCTTGCCACCAAAAGACGCTTACAAACCAAACGCCTCCCGCAACGCAGAACATGCTTGCAGCCCCAGAGCGCAACATTTTGGGGGGAACCGCCAAAGGCGGTTCCCCTGCGGACAATTATGCACAAGGGGCTGGTCGCAATTTTGCTTCGCAAAATTGCTGCTCGCCCATGCAACCTGGATTGTAGCGGAAATCCCGCAAGCCTGCCGCAGGCAGGCTGAGGAATTGGAGCGGAAAGCCCGGTTTTTTTGCGGTCTTGCCGCAAAAAAATGTGCCAAGATGCTCACTATGACTGAAAAAAGTAAACGCCGATGCCCTGCCCTGGTCCGTGGTTTTTTTCTCTGGCTGAAGTAGGCACTACTATGATATAATCCGGGCCATAATGATTTTTAAGGAGAGGTGCGAATATGTTTGACTTAAAAGGCAAAATAGCGCTGGTAACCGGCGCTTCATCGGGACTGGGCGTGCAATTCGCCAAAGCCCTGGCGGGGCAGGGGGCGGATCTGGCCATACTGGCCAGGAGGCAGGAAAAACTCGATGCGGTAAAAAAAACCATCGAAGGCATGGGGGCGCGCTGCCTTGCGCTGAAATGCGACGTGCTGAAGAATGAGGATATCAAGGCCGCCGTCGCCAAAGCGAAGGAACACTACGGGCGCATCGATATTCTGGTGAATAACGCGGGTACCGCGCGCTCGAAACCCGCCGAGTCCCAGTCGGACGAGGATTGGGGTGCCGTTATCGGCACCAACTTAAACAGCGTGTATTTCGTTGCCCGCGAGGTGGGCAGGGTCATGATTGAGCAAAAATACGGCAAGATTGTCAATATAGGCTCGATTCACAGCAGCGTGGCCATGGCTAGCAGCAGCCTGAACGCCTACTGCGCCTCAAAAGGCGGGGTTCTGATGCTTACCAAAGCGCTGGCGACGGAGTGGGCTAAATACGGTATCACGGTGAACGCCATAGGCCCGGCGTATTTTCCCTCCGAAATGACCGATGCCGTTATGGGAAACCCGAATTTCCTGAACACCGTAAAGACTTACTGCCCCATGGGCCGGCCGGGCAGGGAGGGGGAATTGGACGGCGCCCTTATCTATTTCGCTTCCGACGCCTCCAGCTACACCACCGGCCAACTGCTTTCCGTCGATGGGGGATGGACGGCGATATAGTTTGGGCGGTAATCGATAATCTCCTGCTCCACCCCAAGGCCGGTTTCTTTTATTCTGCGGATAAGGCTCTCAATGCCGGGAAGGCGGCGGGTTTCCCCGCGGATAAGCCCAAGGCGCCCAAGCGCGGATTTTGCCAGTTTTCTGCCGCAGCCCGCGTAGGCGTCAAAGGTTTCGCCGTCCATCAGGAAGGGGATCGGGGGCCTCGCCGCGATTGCGGCAAGTTCCTGAAGGATGAGGATGCCATCGGGATCGAGGTCTCCGGCGTGAAAAAACTCAAACCCCGAGGCCGCCAGAAGTTCCGCAAGGGCGCGGACGGCGCCGTTGGGGTGGCCGCCGCTGTAGAGAAGGCAATCGAAATCGGATTCCCCCAGGGCGTAAAAGCTTTCTTTGTTTTCCACGCTCAAAACCCTCGGCGGCTGGATGTCCGCGCCGCCACGCAGCGGCGAAATCCGCCGGATTTTTCGGATGGTCGCGAGGGGGAGTCCCAGGATGCTTCCAGAGGCGTTTGCCAGGGGCGGGGCCTGCGGCGCGAAATCGAATACGAGTTTTCCGGCGATCAGCGTTTCGGGAAGGCTGCGGCCCAGGGACAAAAAACCGGGGACGCCGATTCCCCTGCCCCGGGCGCGGTTCAGAATACGGCCAAAGAGGGCCAGAAGCCCTTCCAGGCGCTTGGAATCCGCATAGAGGGAAACTGAAAGCGCGCGGGGCGTGATTCCCTGCAAGGAAGGGGCTTGGGCCGTGGAGGCGGGAAAGGCTTTCGCGAGCAGGGACAGGTCGCGGATGGCGCGGGCGTTTACGCCGCCCGCCGAATCCGCGGGGTTGAGCGTCCGGGCAAGGAAGGCAAAAAAGGGCGCCGCGCTTTCGGCGGCCCCATGGGAAAGCGCGTCTTCCGCGGCCTGGCGCGCGGCCTGGCGGGCTTCTTCGGCAATAATGGCCGGGGAAGGCTTGCCCGCCAGGGCAAAGAGTTTTTCCGGCGAGGCGCAGACTATGGCGCTGAGGGCTTCGCCCCTGCGCCTGCCGACCCAGACGAGGGAAACCGCGTTCTGCTTTTCCAGGGACTCCGCGGCCTCAAAAAAGGATTCCCGCTCGTCCGGCAGCGCCTTCTCGAAATCAGGGAAAATTTGCCGCGTCTTTATCCGCAGCGCCCGCCCCCCCGCCGACGCCGCGGAAGCCGGATACCGCTCCGAAAAAAAATCAAGTATCCGCTGTTCCCAAACCCTCAAAGCCCAACCTCCCGTGTTTCCCGGCGGCCATGCGTAAAAAACACGCGCCGCATCCTCCCTGCCCAAAAGCATAGCACGAAACGTATATGTGTGAAATACAAGAATTTTACCACCGACCACACGGAAAACACAGACAAAAAGAATTTTCTTCATTTCTCCCTGCCCTTTCCGTGAACTCCGTGGTTATTCTTTATCCCCTCTTTCCGTCAGTTTGGTCAGTGGGGTCGGTGGTTTCCCTTATTCTTTGCCTGCGGCCTGCCGCGCCAGCACAAAGCCCCCCGCGACGCCGGACAGGTTCCCCAGGCCGGGCGCGGCGATATAGGACTTTATGTCTGACGCAAGCGGCTCGGCGGCTATGTACCCGCCCAGGAATTCAGGCAGCCGGTTTCTGATCTTGTCGAGAAGCCCGGGGCTTTGCATGACCCCGCCGCCGAGGATAATGATTTCCGGGGAAAGGACAAGGGTAAAGGTTGCCGCCGCGGCCGCCAGATAGCCTGCCGCGAGATCCCAAACCGGGTCCCCGGGCGCTATGTCCCGCGCGGGTTTCCCGCATCGCTCCGCAAGCGCCGGGCCGCAGACCAGCCCCTCAAGGCAGTCGCCGTGCCAGGGGCAGGCGCCGGGGTAGGGGTCGGCCTCCCGGTTGTGGGGAACGCGGATGTGCCCCATTTCAGGATGCACGAGGCCGTGCAGGGGAAGCCCCCGGACCAAGGCCCCGCCGCCCACGCCGGTCCCCACGGTTATGTACAGGACATGGCTTTTCCCCCTGGCCGCGCCCCAGCGGGCCTCTCCCAGGGCCGCGCCGTTCACATCGGTGTCAAAGCCCGCCGGAACCGCAAACGCCGAGCGGAAAGCGCCCAGAATGTCCGTACCGCGCCAGAGCGCTTTGGGCGTCGTGGTGATGCGCCCGTAGTCGGGGGAGTCCCTGTCCACACCAACGGGACCGAAGGAGCATACGCCGATGGCCCGGATTTTTCCATGCTTTTTTTCGGCGGCCTTCAAAAATCCCACTGCCGCCGGCAAAGTCTTCTCCGGCGTCTGTGTGGGAATGACGGTGCTTTCAAGAATCGCATCGGGCGCGGACCCCAGGGCGCAGACGAATTTTGTGCCGCCCGCCTCCACGCTGGCGAAAACGCCGTCAGAAAATTCTTTGCACGATTTCATCCATTTTCTCGACACTGTGGAACTTTATCCCCTTCTTGATGTGATCGGGAATTTCCGCCAGGTCCTTCTCGTTCTGCTTGGGAATAATGATTTCCTTTATCCCGCCCCTGCGGGCCGCGATGGTTTTTTCCTTCAGGCCGCCAATGGGCAGCACGCTGCCGATAAGGGAAAGCTCGCCGGTCATGGCAAGGCCCCTCTTTATTTTTTTGTCGCGTATCAGGGACAGAAGCGCGCTCGCCATGGTGATGCCCGCCGAAGGCCCGTCCTTGGGGGTCGCGCCTGCGGGAATGTGCAGGTGGATGTGGTTTTTCGCGAAATACCCAGGTTCCACGCCGAAACCCCCCGCCGCCGCCCGCACCCAGGTGTAGGCAATCTTTGCCGACTCCTGCATCACCTCCCCCATCTGGCCCGTCAGGCTTATGCCCTCCTTGCCGGAATTCGCCACCGCCTCGATCATCAAAGTATCCCCGCCGAAAGTCGTCCAGGCCAGGCCCACGGCCTGCCCAGGGGAAAAAATACGCTTCGTCTGCTCGTCCGAGAAAACGGGCCGGCCCAGGTAGCCTTCCAAATCCCCGTTCCCGATTCCCGCAGGCAGCTTAATATCCCCAAGCACGACCTTGCGGGCAATCTTCCGGTGTATCTTGTCCAGGGCCTTCTCGTAGTTACGCAAACCCGCTTCCCGGGAATACCCCCGCGCAATCCCCGCAAGCGCCCCCGCATCGTACCTTACCTGGGCCTTGCCAAGCCCCGCCGCGGCAAGGGATTTTGGAATAAGGTATTTTTTCGCAATGGCGATTTTTTCCGCCTCGATGTACCCGGACAGGCGTATCACCTCCATCCTGTCCACAAGCGGCTGGGGAATGGTGTCCAGGGTATTTGCCGTGGCGATAAAAAGGATGTGGCTGATATCAAACGGCAAGTCAAGATAGTGGTCGCGGAACGCGACGTTCTGCTCCGGGTCAAGAACCTCCAGAAGCGCGCTGGAAGGATCGCCCTGGTAGGAAGAACCGAGCTTGTCGATTTCGTCAATCATAAAAACCGGGTCCTTGGTTTTTACGATTTTCAGGCCCTGGATGATTTTCCCCGGCATGGCGCCGATATAGGTTCTGCGGTGGCCTTTTATCTCCGCCTCGTCCCTCATGCCGCCCACGGAAAAGCGGAAAAACTGTCTCCCCAAAGCCCCGGCAATGGATTTGCCCACGCTTGTCTTTCCCACGCCCGGCGGCCCCACCAGGCACAGGATGGAACCCCTGGTATCGTTTTTGAGCTTGCGCACCGCAAGATATTCAAGTATGCGCTCCTTTATATCCTCAAGGCCGTAGTGGTCGGCATCAAGAACGCGCTTCGCCTTTTTCATATCGATATGCTCCGGCTTCGGATCGTTCCAGGGCAGGGACATGATCGTGTCCAGGTAATTGCGCGTAACGATGAACTCCGAGGCGTTCGGGTCCATCAAAGAAAACTTTTCCAGCTCCCGGTCGACCTGTTCCTTTACCTCCCCGGAAAACTGCAGCCTCTCCACGGTCGCCTTGAACTTCTGGTAGTCGCTGGACTTCGCGTCCGTGGGCATACCCAGCTCCTGCCGGATGGTCTTCATCTGCTCTTTCAAAAAATACTCGCGCTGGCTTTTCTCGATCTTTTCGTTGATCTGGTTTTGTATCTTTTTCTGAATACGCAGAAGCTCCTGCTCTTTCTTGATAAACAGCAGCACCTGCTCCATGCGCCTGTGCACGTTTGTCATTTCCAGAATGCGCTGCTGCTCCTTGCGGTCGATATTGAGAATCGAGGCAATGAAATCCGCAATCTTGCCGGGGTGGTCTATGTTTACCATGTTCAGGCGCATCTCCTCCGAAAACAGGGGATTGTTCTCGGAAATCTGCTTCATCTCGCCTATAATCGCGCGCGTCAGGGCTTTTACCTCAATCCCCGTTTCCTCCTCATCCTCAAGGTAGCTTACCGCCGCGATAATGGGCGAGGCGTCCTTCAGGAATTTCCTGATCTTGAAACGCCTGAGGGTCGAAATGAAAATGTTGATGCCCCCATCGGGCAGGTTGATTTTTTTCACGATCCGCGCGACCGTGCCGACGGAAAAAATATCGGCGGCCGAGGACTTGTCATCGGGCGTCTTCGCCAGCGCCAGGCCGATATGCGAATCCCCCGAAAGACTCTGCTCGACCAGGGCGATGTCATCGGGGTTTACCAGCATCACCGGCGTAAAAATCCCCGGGAAAATGGGTTTTCCCATCAAGGGCATAATGAGAAGTTTGTTGGGAAATGTCTGCGCGGCGGGTACGACTAGCCCTCCGCCCTGTTCGGATTTTTCCATCTGGTTTTCCTTTCGATATTATTAGTAAAAGGCCTTTATATAAAATGTAACCATCACCCCACAAGGCGTCAACAACTGTTTTTGGGTTTTTAGATATTCAACTGGTCGATATACTTCTGGAGGCTCTGCTTGATATAACGGTGAATCACCAGCTTGTGATTCGACGCCATTTTCGGATCAAACAGAAAAATCCATTCGGCCTTATCGTCCCTGCGGTTTCCCATCAGAATGACATCCGTCAGGACAAGGGTCCCCCGCAGTTTCAACTGGACCTCCCGCAGCTTTGAATTGGGCTGGTAATCCCCGAATTTGTCGATCCTGGCAGCGATCCCCGCGGAGCTGATATCCAAAAGTTTGCCGTAATACGTCGTCCCTTCGGGACTCTTATAGTTCATGGTAGCCGAAGAATCATCCTCGCAGGAGGCGCGGATAAACTTTCGCCGCCCCTTCGCCTCGTTTGCCCGGAGCGCCTCAAGCATGATCTTCGCGCTTGCCTGCAGCCCCAGCTTGAGGTGGATATACCCGCAGGGCACCCCGATTTCCATAAGGTATTTCTGCATAAGGCCCTTGTCGGTATTATAGGAAAGTATCCCCAGGCGGCTGTCCTTCGTTTTCGGGCCCCGCTGGATGCCCTGGATATACTCCTCCCATGCCCGCTCTTCAAGCCCCTCGTCGATGTTGACAAACATGATGGACCCCGGAAAATATTCCAGCAGCCTCTGTGCCCTTTTGTGATCCCGCACCGAGTAGGACTCGTATCCATTCATGATAAGGATGTCAAGCATCTCGTCGTGGATAACGCTGTGCGGGTACAGAAAAAAAATCTTTTTCCCTAACGCGTTGGATTGCTGCTCCATGCCTCTATTATCGCAGATTCCGGCAAAACAATAAAGGGGCCGCGGCTCAGGGACAGGCAGTTGCGAACCGCCGAAGGCGGTTCGCTCAGAACCAGGCGGCCCCGATTTGCCGGGGCAAATCGGGGCCTTTGCCACCACGCAATGGCGCGAAGCGCCATGCGCGTCTATCCACCCCGGCCGCGGCCACCGCGATTGCAGGAGCCATTTACGCTAGCAAAATGCCGCGCCTCTGCCACCAGAAGACGCTTAAAGGCCAAGCGCCTCCTGCAACGCAGAACATGCTTATCGCCCAGGGACGCGGCATTTTGCGCGCAACCGGGCCTTGGCAGCAATTCCTCAGCCCCTGCGGGGCTTGCGGGATTTCCGCTACAATCCTGGATGCATGGGCGGCAGACCGTTCTGCTTTACCAACGCGGGGCTTTCAGCCCACGGCCTGCTTGTACGGCCTTTTTAGAAAATTGCGACCAGCCCCTTGTGCCCCACGGGCTGACCTATGCCTTAACTTGTTGACATTGGTCTTTGGCAAACATACCAACTTTGTAACTATTCAGATAGAGGCAAGGAAGGTTGGTAGTACGGACACGCAGGGCCTGGCAGGTTGCATGGGCGAGCAGCGATTTGCGAAGCAAATCGCGACCAGCCCAGCGGAAAAAACG
>JAISXE010000410.1 GCA_031270615.1 Spirochaetia bacterium | reverse complement strand
GATGAACAGAATGCCCAAAAGTTGCTGACGCTGAGAGCAAAGGCGGAAAGCGGCCTGTGGCTTACCCATGTGCGGCAGACCCCGGCCGCCTGATTACACCCGAAAAGAAGTTGCACCCGCTTGTGCCCCACGGGCTTTTTGCGCTTCGCGCAATCTAATTCTATATAGCGAGGGTAAACGCCGATGCCCTGTAGCACGAAGCGGCTCAGAAAGAAGTATTGGGCCGTCCGGTCATTGCCAGAGGCCCTGTCGCTCTATTGACCCGAAACCCTTTTTGCGGGATGATACAACTATGATAAACGCGCGCGTCCGTTTAGCGGTGTTGTGTTCCGTTTTTGTCCTTGCCGTTTCCTGTGCCTCCTCCCCTGAATTCATGGGCGGCGGAGAGGCCGAGGCCCCGGCCCCCGCGAGATACTACGCGCCGGCCGGTGGGGAATCCCCCGCAGTCGAAGAAGGGCGCATGGTGGCATACTCGGTATCCCTGGCACTGGATGTCGATGATGCCGGGGCGACACGGAAAGCCCTCGCGGAACAGACAAAAATCCATGAAGGGTTTATCACCCGGGAAACGGCAAACCATGTGCAGGCGCGCATCCCCGCAAAAAACATGGACGCCTTTCTTGGCGGGGCGCGAAGGCTGGGAAAAGTCGAGCGGGAAACCAAAACCGGAACCGATATCACGGACAAATACCGGGACGACATGCTGCGCCTGGAAAGCCTGAAAAACATACGCAATCGCTACCAGGCCCTGCTCGAAAAGGCCGACACGGTAAACGACATGCTCGGCATTGAAAAAGAGCTGGAACGCGTCAACACCCAGATAGAGGTTTTGGAAGGCCGACAAAAATACGCCCAACAGAGCGTCAGTTTCGCGGACATTTCCGTCTCCTTTGAAAAACAGCCCAAACCCGGCCCCATCGGATGGATATTCTACGGTTTGTACCAGGGAATCAAATGGCTGTTCGTGTGGGAGTAAAACCCCAAACCCGGCGGCTTTGCCGGGACACTTCATCCCAAATTACCGAAGTCTTTTAATGGTCTGTATGTCAAGGCCGGTTATCTTTTGGATTACTTCTATCGGCAAACCTTCCACCAGGGCGTTTTTGGCGACCTCAATGCCGCGTTCTTCCTTGCCTTCTTCCCTGCCTTCTTCCCTGCCTTCTTCCCGCTCAACTACCAGCGCGTCTTCCAGTTTCCATTCAGTCATTAACATATTTACGACCTCCGAGCCGTGAGATTCCAAAAAAGGTTTTAATATGTTGTGGGCGATACACCAGCGTACCGCCTTTGTCATGGCCAGTTCTTTTTCGTTATCACTTAAGTCTGTGCGGGGTCCCGCCCCCCGCGATCTCCGCTTCAAATTCCCGCACCCTGGCGATAAGAGCACTGTAGCCGCCCAGCTTTTCACTGCGCCGGATTATGGATTCATTGTGCCCCTGGTTAATGTTGTATACCTTGACGGTCAGTTCCAGATCCGGCGGCTGGGTGTGGGGTATGCCGAAAGAGGCAGCCTCCTCAAAGGCGTCCGACAATTTCAGCGTATTTTCATCGGGATAGGGTTCCACGCCGTTATACAGCACGATGAACTCGGGCCGGGGGATGAAGAGTCTTTTTCTGCCATACAGGTTTCTCCCGGCAGTAAGTTTTTCATATATCTTTGCTATATACAGAAGAAGCCTAATGGCCATGTTAGGGTTGATGCTGCTCTGGTGTTCTATGAGAATCACGAGTTTCCTGGCAATTTCAAAGGATATGTCGTTCTGAAGGGTTTTATACAGAACCCCTTCAAGGGTGTTGATGGTGATGGACGTATCAGGAGGCAAATCAATCCCCGCAATCGCGCCGTATAGCTCCCGAAGCGCGGAGGGATCGCGGAACAGAAATGAAAACACGCTGTCTTTGTACTGTCTGTTGGAACTCATTATGTTCCTCTCCTTAGCTAAGATAATGATACGGAGTTAGCAAGAAATTTTCAAGAAGCCGCAGCCCGGTAATTCCCGGTTAAAAAAAGCATTCACTCCGTCGGGTTTTTGTCCCTGTCGTCGGTGGCCAGCCTTTTTTATTTGTCCCGGATTTTCGATCCGCGCAGCAGGGAAATGAGAAGCCAGAAACCGATGCAGCCCGCGCCGAGAAAGCCGATAACCCCGAACAGGGAAATGTTGTTCCACAGGGGCGGAATGCGCGCGTTAATGACAATCGACGAACCCACGACCAGGGAGGCCAGGACAATCGAAAAAGAAAGCCGGGCGGTGATCTGGTCCGTTTTGCGCAGGATCGGGAGCAGGTCCTCCGAATCTATGTGCAGGGTGATGCGGCCGCTTTTGATTTTCTCGATGATCTCGCCCGCATCGCGCGGGAAATTCCTCAAAAGGCTTACCGTCTGGAATCCTATCGCGCCAAGCTCCCTCAGGACTTTATCGGGCCGCAGGCTCCGCAGGAACATCCTGCGGACAACGGGTTCCAGTTCCACCACCACGCGGGAATCCGGCGAAAGGCGCAGGGCCACGCCCTCAATCGTCACCAGGGCCTTTGTCAAAAGGAAAAACCCCGGCGGCATCTGTATCCTGTAGGCGATAACGATGCGCAGGAGCCGCCTCACCAAATCCCCCAGATTCACCGACTCAAGCGAGCGGCTCGCGTACTGGTCCATGATCTGAAAAATCTCGTATTCAAGGTCCTCCGCCTTCGCGCCCAGGCGGTTTGTCGACAGCTCCAGAAGGCCCCGCGTCAGCCTCCGCTCGTCGCGGTCAAAAAGGGCCATCATCATGGAAACAAGGATATCCCTGTGCCGGGGCAGAAGAACGCCCATCATGCCGAAATCAAGAAAACAAATAACCTCGTTGTCCAGAACGAAAATATTCCCCGGGTGGGGGTCCGCGTGGAAAAAGCCATGCTCAAAAATCTGGCTGGCAACCAGCTTTACCCCGTTCAAGGCGATTTTCCTCGGATCGCAGCCCGCAGAAAGAAGCGCCTTCACATCCGAAACCTTTATCCCGTCTATCCTCTGCATGACAAGGACGCGCCGCGTCGTATAGCCGGCATGCACTTTCGGGACATACAGGCCCTCCAGCCCGCCGTAGAGCATGGAAAACTTCTCGATGTTGGCTGCCTCGATAGTAAAATCGATTTCCCTGTCAAGGGACTGCCCGAATTCCTTGATGACGGCGGTCGCGGAAATCGCCTCCCTCAGCAGTATCTTCTCAAGCAGGGCGGCGAAAAAATGCATAATCTCGATGTCGGTCGTGATGGTTTCTTCAAGGTAGGGCCGCTGTATCTTCACGACCACCCTCTCGCCCGTCAGCAGCCGCGCCGCGTGCACCTGGGCGATGGAAGCGGAAGCCAGCGGCGCCTCGGAGAATTCCTGAAAAACCCCGGCGATGGGCTTGCGCAGCTCTTCTTCCAGAATGGCCCGGGCCTCTTCCGATGAAAACGGCGGCACTTCCGACTGGAGTTTCTCCAGTTCCGTGATAAGCTCGTCGGGAAGGACATCCGGCCTGTTACTCATAATCTGGCCGAATTTGATATAGGTAACGCCCAGATCTTCCAAAAGGAAACGTATGCGCGTCCATTTCGAGCGTTCCCGGGCCTGGGCATTCCCGGCACTGCCCTGCTTCCTGCGCAGCTTTATATGGGAAAAATGCGAACGGTCCAGGAACCCGCCGAAACCGTGCCGCACCAGGACGGAAAGAATCTCCCGGTAGCGGTTAAAATGCCTCTGCGTTTTCCATTTTTGTCGGCCTCGCGTCTTGGCCACGTTTATTCGGCGGCCCGGCGGCGGGAATTCACGAAACGGCTGAACTCGTTGAGATTCTTCACGACCATCTTGTCCGGGTACACCTCAATGCGGTTCTGCGAAGCGAAGTGGTTTATCACCTCGCGGCATTTCTCCGTGGCAAGCCCGGCCCAGTGCGCGATATCGTCTATCGTGGTTTTGAACTCGCGGCCTTCCGTATTTTCCGAAGGATTGGAATCGGTCTCCGAAAGCATCAAAAAAACATCCAGAACCCGCGCCTGGATATCGTCCAGCGTCAGAATCATGAAGCGCCGCCGCTGGTCGTAAATCCGCTTGGTAAACAGCTTCAGAAGCTTCAAAGCTATCTGGGGATTCCCGCGCATGAGTATCTCGAAATTCGCGCGGTTAAACTCAAGCGCCTTTACCTGATCCAGCGCCACGGCGTTAGCGGAACGGGGTGCCTCCTCCAGAATCGCCATCTCCCCGAAAATCTCCCCCGGGTACAGAATATCAATCGTTTTTTCAATATCGCCCATGACCTTTGAAATCTGGACGCGGCCCGACTGAATAAGGTAGAAACTGTCCCCCGGCTCAAATTCGCTGAAAATAAGATCGCCCGGCTGGAAAATAACGGCGAAACGCTCAAAAGCCGCAAGATTCAGATTCATGCGCGGGCCTCCTCAAGGGCGCGGAGCGCCTTCATCACCTTCCGCCGCACCGGATCGTTCTCCGCGGCCATGGAAAATATCTTCTTGTAAAACCCCACGGCCTTCTCTTTCTCGTTTTTCGCCTCGTAGCACTGGCCCGTGCAGAAAAGAGCCTCCGCCAAATCCGGCATTTTAGGATATTTCTGGATAAGCCCGCTGAAATGCCTGATGCACTGGTCGTACTGCTTCAACTGGAAAAGGCATCTCCCCATCTCGAACAGGGACTTGATGGCATACTCCTCGTCCCCGCCCCCCTCGGCGACCTTTTTGAATTCCTTCAAAGCCTCCATGAAATTGTTCTGGCTGAAAAGACCCACCGCGTTGTAGTACATCTTCTTCGCCGCGTCGCCCCCATTGGCCGCCGCGCCCGAAGCCGCCGAAGCCGAAGCAGAAACCGAAGCCGCCGGGGAAGCGCCCGGCGGTGCCGGGCCCTTGCCGCTCCCGTACTTCTGCGCGTACTGCTCCGCCGTCTTGCAACTGCGTGTCGCGGTTTCCGCGAACTTTCCCGAAGGGTAATACGTCAAATAGCGGCGGAAAACATGTATGGCCTGAGGATACATCCGTTTTTTCAAGTAATACTCGCCAATGGTAATAAGCCCCTTTTCGGGATCGCTTTTGTCGTCGATATTGAGGAGGCTGTTCACCCGCGTGTGGATACGCCGGAGCTGGTTGGAAAAAACCTTCATCATCTTCATGATGACGCGGGTATTCGTGGAAACGAACTGCTCGAACTCTGGAACCGTGAACTGCAAAACGCTCGCGTCTCCCAGCACAAGCGCGCTTTCTTCCCTGGGATACCGCCCCAGCGCGGACTTTACCCCGAAAAATTCCCCCATCTGGATAAACTCCCGCACCTCCTGCCCCGTCTCCACATCCTGGGAATTCAGACTGACCTTCCCCGCCTTCAGAATAAAAATCTTGTCGCTCATGTCGCCGCGGAAATAAATCACGGAATTTGCTTTAAAGGCCATTGCTTTAGGCGCCATCTGTGTATCCTGTCTCTCCTCAAATAAACTCTAATGCGTTTATCAATTAAATTCAATACGATTCAGGCTCGAAAGCTTCACCCTATAATATCGGCACTATCGGCCCGTTTCCAGCAGAAAAACAAGCGTGCCTGCCCAAACCCCTGTCAACAAGTTAAGAAAAAGATGTGCGCCTTTTTGGCGCTCCCGCGCCAAAAACCGGGCTTTCCGCTGCAATTCCTCAGCCCCTTGAGGGGCTTGCGGGATTTCCGCTGCAATCCCTGGCGCCCCACGGGCTGATTGCGGAC
>JAISXE010000409.1 GCA_031270615.1 Spirochaetia bacterium | reverse complement strand
CTCATCCTCGTCAATCGCAGCGTCATATCTGGCGGTAGAAATCGCAAAGCGAATGTCTTCTTCCGCTATATGGTGGGTAAAAGCGGCTTGATTGAACTCGATGTTAAGGTCCATATTTCGAGTATACTCCCTTTCCCGCCAAAGTAAAAGCGGCGGCCCCGGTCTTTGTCTTAAATCCGTGATGGCTCCCGGTAATAGTCGCCAACAATAAATCACAACCCGGTTCCCCAGGCCTATAGCCAGCCTATGAATTCCCCCCCATCGGCCAAACAGGCATCTGCGTGTAATCCAAACGGTCCAGCTCCAGAAAAAAGTCAACGAGGATGGGGTTCAGGACGCGGCGGCCTTTGGCGGTGAGGGCGAAGGCGCCTGGGTTTTCGGCGTTTTTCGCGACAAAGCGTCTGTTTTTGCGTACAGTCCGAGAAAAAGTATCACGAAAATCGATGCCGAATATGCGGAAAAAGGCGCGGGGGTCTATCCCGCCGGAGCTGCGCAGCCCCAGGAGGATGTAGTCGGCCATGAAATCCCGCGCGGACAGGGCTTCTGTTTCCGGGCGGCAGGGATCGCGGGTGTAGATGCCGATGTCGCGGGGGCCGGACAGCCGCAGCGGCCCGGCGCTGCCGGGCAGGGTCGAGACGGCGGAGGGGCCTATCCCCATGTAGGGTTTCAGGTTCCAGTACGCGGCGTTGTGCCGGCAGCGTTTGCCCGGCAGGGCGTAGCTGGAGATTTCGTAGTTTTCGTAGCCGCGCCCAAGAAGGAAATCGTGGACTTTGTTGCGGATGGACTCCTGCCGGGCCTCGTCAAGGGCCGGGGTACTCCCCGCCTGCATGCGGCTGTGCAGGGGCGTGCCTTCTTCGGGGGTAAGCGCGTACAGGGAAAGGTGGCCCGGCCCCTGTTCCAGGGCTTCCCCGGCGTCGGCAAGCGCGCCGCGGGATGTCTGGCCGGGGATGCCGTACATCAGGTCGAGGGAGGTTTCGCCTTTCCAATGCAGGCCGAGCAGGCGCAGCGCGCGGCGGCTGTCTTCCGGCTTGGCGTGCCGACCCAGGGTTTGCAGGCAGCGCGGGTCAAAGCTCTGGATACCCAGGCTCAGGCGGCCGATGCCGGCCGAGGCGCAGACATCGAGGAACTCCCCGCCCAGGCTTTCGGGGTTGGCTTCGATGGTGAACTCCTCCGGGGGGGAACCCAGGCGGCGCGTTATTTCGCCAAGAAACCGTTCAAGGATTTCCGGCGGGATCAGGCTGGGCGTCCCGCCGCCTATGTAGAGGGTGGGTATCCCGGCGGGCCGCCAGTGGTCGAGGTAAAAGTCGAACTGCCGGATTTCCGCGTCCAGAAGCGCCCGCAGGGCGCCCCGGGCTTCCGCGGCCCCCTCCGGCAGGGGAACGGAATGGAAGTCGCAGTACGCGCATTTCCGCGCGCAGTAGGGGATGTGGAAGTAGGCGGAGGCGCGGGAGAGGGGCAAGGCGAAAGGGGGTTCAGCTTTCATGTAACCCTTTGGCGCGCGAGGGGCTGGTCGCGATTTGCTTTAAGGCCGTACAAGCAGGCCGTGGGCGAAGCCCCGTGTTGGTGAAACAGAACGGTCTGCCGCCCATGCGCGAGGGATTGCAGCGGAAATCCTTTTGGCTTTAGCCAAAAGATTGGAGCGGAAAGCCCGGTTCCCGCCGCAGGCGGGAACGCGCCCAAATTAACTCCCCGCACTTCATTCCCCATTCCTGCCCCCCCCGCTCTTGCGCACAAAACCAATATAGTATACAAGGATATGCATGCGGGGCTTTTTAAAAAAACCTGTGGTCTTTATCCTTGTGCTGCTTGCGTATGCCTATTGCGCCCACGCCCAGGAAAACGCCGCCCCGGAGCGGGACACGGGGGACCTGGTTTTTAAGCTGCTGGTCTTTGGGCCGAGCGACAAGATTTTTATTTGGTGGGGGCACGCCGCGCTGGTTGTGGAAAACACGCGGTGGAATTTCTCGCGGGTTTTTGACTGGGGGATTTTTTCCTATCCTTCGGATAACTTTCTGTGGGATTTTGTGAACGACAGGGTGCGCTACAGGTGCAGGGCCGGCCCCCTGGATCTGGGCGAGTATTTGGGCGAGGACCGGGACATTGCCGCGTACGTCCTGGACTTTGACGCGGCGGGAAAACGGGCCGTGCTGGATTACGCGGAAAACAAGGTTTTGCCGGAGAACTGCTACTACGACTACCACGAGTTCCGCAACAACTGTTCCACGGGGATCCGCGATCTTATCGATATTGGGACGCACGGAAGGCTGAGGGCCGCGACCGAGGAAAGCCCCGGACGCCTCTCCCTGCGGCAGCACGCGCGGAGGTTTTCCTGGCGCGACCCCCTTGCCGACTGGCTTTTGGATTTTCTTATGGGGCAGAACCTTGACGAGCCTGTGAGCGTGTGGCAGGAAATGTTTCTGCCCGCGGAAATAGCGCGCGTGGCGGGCGATTTCCGCTATGCCGATGCTTCCGGGGCGGAGCGCAAACTGGTAGCCTCCGCGCAGATTCTGAACGCGACAAAAACCCGCCACCCGTATTTGCAGGAACCCCTGCGGCAATGGCCCGCGTGCCTGGTGCTGGGAACGTTTGCCGCCATGTTTTTTGCCCGCCTCAAAACCCTGAGGGAAAAGTTTCCCCGCGCGGGCAGGATCCTGTGGGGCCTGGGCCAGAGCCTCTGCGGCCTGCTTCTGGGCGCGGCCGGCTGCGTCTTGTTTTTCGCGTACTTCCTGATGAATAACGACTATGTGCAGCAGAACGCCAACATCCTGTTTGTGAATCCCCTGCTTCTCGCGGCGGTCCCGCTGGGCGTCCTTGCGGCGCTGGGCAGTCCGCGCTCTATCGGGGCGCTTGGGGCGGCCGCGGGCCGGGCTTCTTTCCCGGAGAGGCTTTTGCGTGTTCTGTGGCTGTATGTGTTTGTCGCGGGCAGCGCGAGCCTGCTCGCGCGGGTTCTGCCGGGCTTTTTCCAGCAGAACCAGGCGCTTCTGGCTTTGGTTCTTCCTGTGGCGTTTGTTTTGGGCCACGGCCCCGATGAGCTGCGGGCCATCCGCGCGCGCCTGCGCCGCCGGGGCGCTTCGCCGACAGCGACGGGAACCACTGACCGCGCGGAATAAGAACCACTGACCCACACTGACGAAGACGGACAGGGACAGGAAGAGGGAAAACGCTGTGAAGGCGAAGAAGAAAGAATGGGAGGCGGGGAGTTAAGAGAAGAGTTTGGGCGCATTTTTTTGCCCAGGTTGCATGGGGGCGGCCAGCCTGGTTCGGTGGGCAAAAAAACCCAGGTCGCATGGGCGAGCAGTATTTTTGTATCTGCGTAGCGGATACAAAAATACGACCAGCCGGGCTTTCCGGGGGTTCCGCCCCGCGCTCGGCCATTAACCTATGTATACGCCAAGGGCTTTTTAGGGCCTCTTGCCCGGAAGCATTGCTA
>JAISXE010000173.1 GCA_031270615.1 Spirochaetia bacterium | reverse complement strand
CGGTTCTGGACGTGCCGGGGCAGAAGCTGGTCTTTATCGACGCCTGCCACTCCGAGGGGACCAGCGGCCGGAAAAGCCGGGCGGTGGAGAACAACGGCCTGGTCCGGGAGCTGATGGACGCAAGCACGGTTATTTTCACCTCCAGCCGGGGCAGCGAGCTTTCCCAGGAGGCCAAGGAATACGGCCACGGGGTGTTCACCTACGCCATCATCCAGGGGATGGGCGGCCAGGCCGACCTTATCAAGGACGGCATAATCACGATGAAGGAGCTTGACGCCTATGTGTCCGAGACGGTCCCCCGCCTCACCAAAGGCCTGCAGCATCCCACAACATCAACGCCCGAAGGCTATGTGAACTTCAACGTGGCAACGGTGAAGTAGCCCGGGAAGCGCCGGCCTCGCGGGCAAAGGCCCGGCAAGAGAGAAGGTTTTAAGAGTAAAAGCCCGTATCCTGTCGGTCCTGTCTGTGTCGTCCGTGGTTCCTTTTTTTACTGGGGCGCTTCATGAAACCGCCGCAGGAAACCGGGATCGTCCCGAACGATTTCAAGCAAGCGCCGGGATGCACCCTCCGGCTTATTCCGGCCATTCTCCCAAGCTTCCACCGTTTTCGGGGAAACACCCAGAGACCCGGCGAACATTACCTGGCTTAACCCTGTCTTTCGCCGGATTTGCCTGATGTCTTCGGTATTGAAGGTGTCCACGGCCTTGATGCCCAGCCTGGCCTTTCGGGTTTTGAGCTTCCCCTGCTGGTATGCGGCAGCCTCGGTCAAACCCTGCATGATGCTTTTGTATACACTCATTTTTTTTGATAGCCTACCTACGGACTAGCGCGTCTCTAATTTTGTTTCCAGCCTGCTTGCGGACTCGTGCGCCGCTTCTATTCCCTTCCTCAAGGCAATTAGCCTTTTCGCGATTTCGTTTCGCTCACTCTCGGATAAGTTGTCTTTCGCATTTTTGGGATATGCGGTGATGAGATAAATAGTCTCATGCAGGGTAAAATCCACATAGGCTACCCGCCCGCTCCCGCTTTTGCCCCTTCCCTCAAAAGCCATGCGTATTTTTCGCAAGCCCCCGGTACCCCGCATCACGGATCCTGCTTTGGGATTCCGCAACAGGGTTTCCTGTAATTGGCGAAGCTCCTCATCACCCAGTCCCATTTTTTGCCATTGCCGGTCAAACTCCGGCATCATCACGAATTCACGAGTTATCAGTATTTCCCGCATATAAAAACATACCCTATTTAATAGGGGGCGTCAAGGGGAAAAAACAGAAAGAAAGAGAAACCACCCCGCAGACGAAAGCCGACAAAGAGAAGGTTTTAAGAGTAAAAGCCCGTATCTGTCCGTGTCCTGTCCGTCTTGTCCGTGGTCAATCCCCTTTTCCTGTCCGTGTCCTGTCCGTGTCGTCCGTGGTATCTGTGTGGTCAATCCTTGCTGCATATCATTTCCGGACAGTTACTCAAGGATGATGATTTCCACGCGGCGGTTGCGCGCGCGGCCTTCCCCGCTCGTGTTAGGCGCTACCGGCTGCGATGACCCGCGCCCCTCGTACAAAAGCCTGCCTGGGGGGACGCCCCGCGCTTCCAGGGCCTGGGTAATGGCCCGCGCCCGTTCCACGGAAAGCTGCTTTTCCCCTGCCGGCCTGCCGGTATCCGCCGCGTGTCCCACAACCAGAAAGTTTCTGTCCGCCACGGACAGCAGGGCCTTTGCCAGGGCATCCAGGCGCGGGTTTTCCGCAGGCAGAAGCTGGGCGGAATCCGCCTCAAAGCGCAGGTTGTTCACGGTAAGCGTGACGCCCTCGTCCAGGTCTTGCACTTCGATGCCGGGAATGTCCGCGGAAGGGGCCGGGACAAGCCGCGTGACGCGGTTCAGGGTTTCCGTCCGGTTCAGGGGGGAGCTGCCTTCAAAAAAGGTAAGAACCGCGCCTTCCACGGACAGCTCGCGGCCGCCCCGGTAGCGGTACAGCTCTTTGAAGGTTTCGCTTATAAGCCTGGGGCCGCCGCTTTCGGAGGGCAGGAAGATGTTTGCCTCGTGGCGCCCGTTTGCCTCATCCAGCTCAGGGTCCGCGGCCGCGCTTTCGCCGCGGCGGTAGCGGACCGCGTAGCGCGCTTTCAGGTAGTGCCCGGAAAAACCCTTGTAGTCCCCCGGCCCGGTATAGGTGTAGTCAACATACACCCGTACAGGCGTGACGCTGCCGGAAAAAAGCGGGTCCAGCATTCGCTCGGCGCTGGCCTGCCAGCCCGCGCCCTGGGCCAGGGCCTCTTTGGGCAGGGCCGGGAAATCCCGCATGGTCGGAAAACGCCCCGGGCTTCCCGCGCTGACGGCGCCCTGGGGATTCAGGCTCAGGCTCGCGGAAAGCGATGCGTCCACGGGCGCGGAGGCAAGCCGGGCCTCGCGCTTTGTTTCCTCAAGGACGTAAAACCTTCCGGCATACGCGAGGCTTCCGCCGGAAGTCCCGCCTTCGCGGCTCAACGTTCCCCGGATTTCCCGGTACGCCGCGCCGACATATTTCCCGTTTTCGCGTTTGCGGAAATTGTGCTTTTCGGTGACGCGGTAGACTTCGGAGGCCTCGCCTGGGGGAAGGATGTTTTGGGCCTGGGCCGGAAACGGCGTAAAAAAAAACCCGCATACGGCGATACAGACAAAAAGCCGCGAATTCCTTCCGCGCCCTGAATTTCTAAAATTCGCTTCCATGTATTTCTTTTTCGGAATTTTTTCAGAACTTCTCCAGCCCATTTCAGCAACCCAAAGCAGGCCACTGTCAACAAGTTAAGGCATAGGTCAGCCCGTGGGGCGCAAGGGATAGAAGCGGAAATCCCGCAGGATTTGCATGGGCAAATCCGAGGAATTGGAGCGGATAGCCCGGTTTGCGGCGTTCTGCGCCGCAAATGCGCCAAAATTCCAAAGCGGAGTAAAATTATAAATGGGTTTTGGAACAGGCTCACTATAATGAATTAAGATCATAAGAACCCTAAAACGAGCGGAGTTAGGGGTTAAACCGGGAACCGCTCCAGCGCCCTGCGGCCCGCCGCGAGGTTGCCGGCGATTTTTCCGCTGAGTGCGGCGCTGATGACGCCGCCGGGCCACAGGCTGTAGTGGCCGCAGACCAAAAGATTTTCCAGCGGCGTTTTGATAAGGTTTTTTCCCAGGCGGCGGTACACCAGGGATTCCCGGTCGCCGTAGCACCAGCCGCCTGAGGAGCCGCGGCTGTTAAGGGAAAACCTCTCCGCACTCAAGGGGGTCCCCACGTCCTGGTACAGGATTTTCGCCTCAAGGCCGGGGAGGATCCGCTGTGCGCTGCAAAGGAATTCCCCGGCAACCTGGTCTTTGAGCTGTTTGTACGCGCCGGGCCGGGGGAGTTTTCCGTCCCCGCCCTGCCAGCGGTTTTGCCAGTCCCAGGCGCTGTAGCTTTGCAGCACGACGCCCGTTGCGCCCTGCGGGGCCGCATGGGGGTTTTCCCTGCCGAAATGGTTAAGGACCACCCACATCCTGCCGTGCACGTTGGAAGGGGAATCCGCCTGGGGAAAAACCACTTCGTAGTTCGGGAAAAAAAACACATGCTGCGCGCCGAGTTTTCCGTGCAGCTCATCCGCGCCCATGCCGAGGCCCAGGTAAACGCTGACAAGCTCCTCCGTCAGTTTCGCCTCTTTTACTTTTTTCGCGAACGCTGGCCTAAACACTTCCGGCGCGATTTCCGCGACAAGTTTCTTATAATCGCCCGCGTAGACAAAGCGCCGCGCGGCGAAAGTCTCGCCCGTATCCGTGACAAGGGACAGCGCCTTGCCGTTTTTTGTTTCGATTTTCGCAACGCGGGCGCACAGGCGGAGGTCGCCCCCCAATTCCCGCAAACGCCGGACCAGGACGCCGTGCAGGGCCTGCATGCCGCCTTCGGGATACCAGTAGTCGTGCATCCACAAATGCCAAAAACCCGCGAAAAAAACAAAGGGCATCCGGTAATAGCCGATCTGCGAAAGCCATGCGCGCAGATCGGGTCTTTTTATAAGGCCGCATATTTTTTCCCGGTAGCGCGTGGTAAGCCATCTGCGCGCCTTGAAAAACCAGGGCGCGAGGCCCAGGAGCTTCCCCACGGAAAAATCATGGACCAGGGGAAAACTCCAGGGGCTGGAATGTAGGCTGATAAAACGGGAAACCTCGCGGATCTCCTTGAAAAGCGCGTGAATGCCTTCTTCCCCCGGAAACGCGGCGGCAAGATCGTTTTCAACCTGATCAAAGGAATCCACGAACAAATCAAAATCAGGGGCAACCATCCGAAAGCGGGCCTTATGCCATTGTATCCTGTCCAAAACGCCCAGTTCCCCCAAAATGGGAAACACGATCCCCAGGCTTTCAAAGGACTGGTCGCCCCCGTCAAAGTAAAACCGCCCGCGCCGGAAGCCGGACATGTTGCCGCCTGTCTGGTGGTTCTGTTCAAGAACAAGGGTTTTCAGCCCCCTTCCCGCGAGGTACAGGGCCGCCGTCATCCCCCCAAGCCCGCCGCCGACAACAATCGCCTCATAGCCGCTCATGCGAGAATCTCGTCCCAGGTAATGCCTTCCCCGGCCGGGACGCCCCGCGCCGCGGGGCGTCCCAGAATCAGGTCCAGGAATTCCGGCCCTAGTCCGGGACGCAGGTTTTTCTCGCTGCGGAGGACGGCGGTATTCGCGGGGCTAAACTCCTCGCCGGCGGGGATTTCCACGCGGGCGTGGATGCTGCGGCGGGTCGCCGCGTAGTTGGCCGCCTCCGAAGGCGCCAGGCTTTTCACGCCGTTTCCCAAAACGCGGCGCACCCTGTCCGCGCCGTAGGCCGCCTCAATCGCCTCGCGCGCTTCGGCGGCGCGGCCCGCAGCCTTCTCGCTTTCCGCGGCGCGCACCTCCCTCACCATTATCCCAAAGTCGCGGGGCCCAAGGGCTATGGGATCGTCCAGGCCGCCGCCTTCGGTATCGAGGGTAAAATGCTTTTCAATCATCGCCGCGCCGTGCAGGGCGGCCAGGACGGGAACCAGGATCGGATCGCGGGAGTGATCCGAAACCCCCGCAGGCAGGCCGAAGACCGCTGCCAGATTCGGAATAACGCGGATGTTGTACTCCTCCTCCGGCGCGGGATAGGCGGTAACGCAGTGCAAAAGCGTGCAGCCCGATCCGCCCCCCCCGCCGGAACCTTCGCGCAGCGCCGAAAGGGCCTTCTCAATGTCGGCAAGGGTCGAAACGCCGCTGGACAGGACTAGCGAGCGCCCGTAGGAAGCGACCTCCCGCAAAAGCGGAAAATGGTTCAGCTCCGGCGAGGCGATTTTTATTGCCGGCGTTCCTATATCGCGCAGGATGCGGGCGCTCTGCATGCCGAAGGGCGAACACATAAAAACAAGACCCTCTTCCTCCGTCATGGCCTTGAGCCGCGCGTAAAAATCCTCCCCGCGCTCAAGGCAGCGGAAACGCTCGTACAGGGGGACATCCCCGCCCGGCAGTCTTACCGTCCCGGCCAGGGGGTGCAGGATCTCGTCGGCGTAGACGCACTGGAATTTCGCGGCATCCGCCCCGCAGGAAGCCGCCGCCTTTACCAGATCGCGGGCCAGGCCAAAGTCCCCCCCGTGCGCCGTGCCGATTTCAGCGACAATAAAGGCGCGGTTCATCAGCGGCGCGGCTTGATGGCATCAAAGCCCGTATAGGGGACAAGGCGCGGCGGGATCTTCACCGAAGCGTCGGCCTGCTGGAAATTCTCCAGTATGGCGATGATGCCCCGGGAAAGGGCGATTGCCGTGCCGTTGAGCATATGCACATAGCGCGTCTTGCCCTCGTCCCGGTAACGCACGCCCAGCCGGCGGGACTGGTAGTCCGTGCAGTTGGAGGTGCTGGTAACCTCCCCCCATTCGCCCCCCTCGCCCCGGCCGGGCATCCACGCCTCAATATCGAACTTGCGGTACGCAGGAGCGCCCAGATCCCCGGTGCAGGTGTCAACAACGCGGTAGGGCAGCTCCAGGCCACGGAATATCTCTTCCTCGATGCCCAAAAGTTTTTCGTGCCAGGCCCCGGAGTCCTCCGGCGCGCAGTACACGAACATCTCCACCTTGGAAAACTGGTGGACCCGGTACAGTCCCTTGGAGAACTGGCCCGCAGCGCCCGCCTCGCGGCGGAAGCAGTGCGACAGGCCGGCCAGCCGCAGCGGAAGCCTCTCCTTGTCCAGAATGCTGTCCGCATGGTAGCCGCCGAGGGTGATCTCGGCCGTGCCGACCAGGCAGGAACCTGTCCCCTCCAGGGCGTAAATATTGCTCTCCTCCCCACGGGGATTAAAGCCTATGCCCTCGAGGATCTCCTCCTTCGCGATGTCAGGCGTAATCATCGGGGTAAAACCGCGCTGCACCAGAATATCCAAAGCGTAGCGGGTCAGCGCGAGTTCCAGAAAAACCGCCTCGTTTTTCAGGTAATAAAATTTCGTCCCCGACACCTTTGTGCCGGCATCAAAATCGATAATATCGAGCCTCTCGCCAAGCTGCACATGGTCCAGGGGTTTAAAAGAAAAAACAGTCGGTTCCCCGAAACGTTTTATCTCGAGGTTGTCCTTGTCCTCCCTGCCCACGGGCGCCTGGGGGTGCGCCATATTGGGAATCCGCGAAGCCGCGGCGGCAAGCTCCTTTTCCGCCTCTTCCAACTGCCCCTCAAGCGACGCTATCCGCGCTTTCAGGTTTTTGCCCTCCTCGACAAGGGCGGCGCGCCCTTCCGGGGAAACGCCCTTCATTCTCGCGGCGTTCTCGTTGCGTCGGCCCCGCAGGGCGTCCGCCTCCTGAATCAGGGCGTTGCGCCGGTCATACAGCCGCACCACCCCCGCCGCGTCAGCCCGCATGGCGCGGTCGCGGATATTCTTTTCCATCGCGGCAAGGTTGTCCTTCAAAAATTTCAAATCGATCACGCTACACCCCTTCCAGTTCTTCGGCCCGCAGGGCGGCCTCTTCCACTGCCCGCATCACGGCGGCGCTGAAAGCCGCCTCCTCCAAAGCCGCAATCCCCGCGATGGTTGTCCCCGCAGGGGAACAGACCTTCGCGATAAGGTTCGCCGGAGAATCCCCCGTGCCCCGCACAACAGCCGCCGCGCCCTCAATCACCTGAAGCGCCACAGCGCAGGCCCTGTCATACGCAAGGCCCGTCTTGACCCCGCCCAAAGCCAGGGCGTGGATAAAAGCAAAAACGTAGGCAATGCCGGACCCCGAAAGGCCCGTAACCACAGGCATAAGTTTTTCCGGCACCTCCAAAGCCCAGCCCGCCGCTCCGGCCAGCTCCAGGGCCTCGCCCCGGAAAGCCCCGAATTCCCGCGCCTCCCCCCCGGCCTCAGGAAAACAAACCCCCACAGCCGCCTTCCCGTACATCGCCGCAAGGTTCGGCATAAAGCGGGCCAGGTACGGCGTCTGCAAATACCCCTGGTAAAAAGCCAAAGTCTTCCCCGCGACAATCGCCGCGAACTTCCTGCCCCCCGAATAAGGCGCAAGCTCCCTCAGCACCGCTTCCGCGTCCTGGGGCTTGACCGCGATAATCGTGACATCCGCGAAATCAAGCAGCCCCCGGAAATCCCCCGTAAAGTCCCGCGCCCCATAACCCTTTTTCGCCGCCTCCATCCTCGGCACCGCCTTCTCCACGACCCCAAAACCCAGCCCGCCGAACCTGCCCCTCAGCCCCGAGGCAAACGCCTCCCCCATATTCCCAAAACCGATTATCCCAATATTTTTCATACCTGCGATTGTATCCCTTCATTCAATCTAATATCAAGCGTCCCATAAAGAAGGGGTTGAGTGTGGAAAAAAGAATTTGGGCGCGTTTGCGGCGTAGCGCCGCAAACCGGGCTTTCCGCTCCCTTTGTACCAAGCCGTGGAAACAGGCCAGAAAAATTGCCGCAGGCAATTTTGGCGTGTTATTGTGCCAGAACGGTCGCTCAATCCCTCGCGCGGCCCAGGGGGTTTTTGGCGGGATTGTTTTTCCCGCCCCCCGTCCCGGGGCACAGTTTCCGCAGGCAGCAGCTTTCGCAGGCGGGGCG
>JAISXE010000346.1 GCA_031270615.1 Spirochaetia bacterium | reverse complement strand
GTCGTCGTGTCCCCCCACATCGCGGGGATGACGATTGAGTCTTCGGACAGGGTCGGCGTCCACGCCGCTATGGGTATTGACGATGTTCTTTCCGGCAGGCAGCCGCAGTGGCCGGTAATTTGAAAGCGTGTTTGCCATTGATAAAGCCCCTGGGCCGCGCAAGACGCCGCTATGCGGCACGCGAAAGCGTGTCCATCTTGCAGGCCACATGGCGAGAGCCCATAAAAAACACTGGGGGAAATACAGGCAACAGGGCGATTGGAGGGGCGCGAAGCGGTCCAGGCGCGGACGCGGCTGGACGGAACCCCCGGAAAGCCCGGCTGGTCGTATTTTTGTGTCCGCTACGCGGATACAAAAATACTGCTCGCCTGTGTGGACGCTTTGCGTCCACTGTCCTGGTTTTTTTTGCGGTAATCCGCAAAAAAATGCGCCCGAATTCCGAATCGGAGTGAAATGATAATGGGTTTTGGAACAAGCGCAATGTGTGAATTTTTATATTAGGAGGAAATTGATGCTTACTGTCGAACAGTTGGAGGAATTAAAACAATTCGATTCCCCGACAATCTGCAACGCGATTGAACGTTTTAATGTGCGGTCGAAAGTCGAGGGGTGGCTGTCCCACAAAATCACGCAGGTCATTCCATACGAAGGCCCCATGGTTGGCTACGCCAGTACCGCGAAATTCGCGACCGCGAAGGCTCCGGAAAAGCCGCTTCCGATGGAGGGGTATTTCAGGCACATCCAGGCCACGCCGCGCCCCAGCATTTCCGTCCAGGAGGACCTTGAGCCCGAGGTGGTCGCCGCCCTGTGGGGAGAGGTCAACTGCCATATCCACATGAGTCTTGGCAGCCTCGGCACGGTTACCAACGGCGGCGTGCGCGACTTGAAAGAGGCAAAGGCGCTCGGCTTCCGGTATCACGCGAGCTGCGTGGCGGTATCCCACGGGTATATCCACATAGAAGACTGCAACTGCCCGGTTAATCTTTTTGGTTTGACTATCAGGCCGGGGGATCTTTTGTTTTGCGACAACCAGGGCGTTGTTACCATTCCGCATGAAGTCGCCGACAAATTGGCGGAGGCCTGCCGGAAGATCATCGCCGCGGAATTTCCGGTGATTCGTTTTTGCAAAGACGCGATAACGGCGGGTAAAGAAATCGATATTGCCGAACTGCTGAAGTGGCAGGCGGTAATGAAAAAACTCAGAGTGGAATGATTTTTTGAAAAAATCAAAATAAAGAAAGGAGAAAAAAAATGAGAAGAATTCTTGCACTGGCGATTGTGGCGCTCACCGCGGTTATGGGCTTGAGCGCGGGAGGCGGAAACGAATCTTCCGCCGCGGCTTCCGGCGGGCCAAAGCCGGTAAGCCTTGTTTTTTCAACCCAGGGACTCGGCACGAACATGAACAGCCAGGCGAACGCTATCATCGCGGCGGCGATGAAAACGCTCCCCCCGGGATCGAAGATCGATGTGGAAACCACTTCCCCGGGCGCGGTTTCCGCCGCGTTTACCGTGGAGGAGGGGCTTGCCGATTTGACAATGGCCTGCGGGGCGGCCGCTTACTGGGCTTCCCACGACGGGCTTTTGGGCCGTCCGGTAACAAAAAAAGTCCGCGGCATCGCGGGCGGGTTTGATGAACCGGTAAGCATTATCGTCCTTACCGACGCTTTCGTGAAAAGAACCGGAATCAAGACGCTTGAAGAAGCGGTTGGGAAAAAATACCCGTTCCATTTTGCCACCAAGGCTGTCGGGTCCCTCGGAGAGATGACCGCCAAAACTGTTCTTGGAGCGTATGGGGCGAGCTATGAGGACATAAAATCCTGGGGCGGCTCGGTGACGCTGGTGGATTCGGCCAACGTCATCGCGATGCTGAAAGACGGGAAGGCCGACATTTCCGTTGACCACACCACTACCGCGCAGCCGAACTGGGTGGAACTGGGCATGACGACGCCTATCCACATTACAACTCCGCCTGATGCAATCTTAAAAAAACTGAAAGCCCAGGGCTATGCGGAGACTCTCCTTCCCAAAGGAAGCTACAATAACAATGTGAAAGCGGATATGCCCACGGTCGGGTCGGGAAACAATTTGCTTATTTCAGCGGATGTGGACGACAATACCGTGTATCTCATCACAAAAGCCATTTGCGAAAACAAGGATTTGCTCGTTTCAATGTTCGCGACTTTTTCGGTTTTTGATCCCGCGACTGCATGGGATGTCGGGAAGGTCGGCGCGCCACTGCACCCCGGCGCCGAGAAGTATTACCGGGAAAAAGGCTACCTGAAATAAAAAACCGTAAACGCGGGTTGGCGGGAGGGGGCCTCCCCTCCCGCCAATGCCAGTTATCACAGGCCCTTGGAGGAGACGTGAAAAACATAACAGTCAGGAATGTAACAATTGCGTGTGTCGCGGTCGTGTTTCTGGGGTTCCAGGGGTACATGGCCTTTTTCCGGCCTTTGCCCCCTTTGCTGCAAAACCCAATTCATTTATCGCTTGCCCTGATGGCGGCTTTTTTGTTTTATCCCCTTTATAGAAAACCCGAAGGCGCGGCAAAATCAATAAAGGAGTTTCTGGGGGTATTGGACTTCGCCGCCGTTATCGCCCTGGGAGCGGTTATTGTCTATTTTGTCACCCAGGCCGACAGGCTGATGCTCCGCATCCAGTACCTGGACCCGCTTACGGCCCTTGACTATGCCATGATGGCGATAGTGCTTGTCCTGCTGTTTGAGTCCGTCCGCCGCGTGTTGGGGCTCAATTTGCTTATTTTTATTTTTGTTTTCATTGCCTACGCATGGTTCGGTAAATACGCTCCGGCGATTATATCCCACAGGGGCACAAACTGGAAGGCATTCACCGATCTCATGATTATGGGCGCCGATGGGGTGTTTGGCGTGCCGCTCAACGCTTCCGCGTCGTTTTTGTATTATTTTGTGATTTTCGGCGCGTTTTTTGCCGCGGGCGGGGGGGGCAGGGTGCTGGTGGACCTCGGGATGAAACTCAGCTCGAAGAACTCCAGCGGCCCCGCGAAGGCGGCGATTCTTTCCAGCGCGCTTTTCGGCATGGTCAACGGCAGCGCCGTGGCGAACGTCACGACCACCGGCGTCATGACAATCCCGATGATGAAGGAAATCGGCTACAGGCCGGAACAGGCGGGCGCGGTTGAGGCGGTCGCCTCGACCGGCGGGCAGATTATGCCGCCGATCATGGGCGTGGGCGCGTTCATTATGGCCGAGATGATTGGCATCCCCTATGTGAATATCGCGATTTCCGCCATCATCCCCGCGTGCGTGTATTTCCTGGCGATATTCCTGCTTGTCGATTTTATCGCGAGGAAGGGGAGTTTCAGAAAGCCCTGCGCGTCAGGGCCTGCGGTGGAGCCGATCCTGCCCAGGCTGTACCTGCTTTTGCCGGTTATCGCGCTTCTTGTCGTGATAGGGATGGGCCGCTCACTGATGATGTCCGCCGTGTACGCGATTTTCGCCTTTCTTGTTATCAATCTTATTCGCGGCAAAAAAGGGCTGACCCCGATCAATTTATTTAAAACCCTGCTGCAGGGAACCAAGCAGGTGGCGGAAATCGCCGTGCCGACCGCGGCCTGCGGAATCATTATCGGGATAGTGGTCATGTCGGGCCTTGCCACAAAACTCTCGCTTATCATATCCGCTTTGGGGACGCAGAGCATTCTGCCGGCCCTTCTGGTTACCATGCTCGGCTGCATGGTTCTGGGCATGGCGCTGCCGACCGTGGCCGCGTATCTGGCCGCCTATATTCTTTTTATCCCGACACTGGGCCGCCTGGGGATACCGGCTCTGCCGGCCAACATGTTCATTTTCTACTTCGGGATTGTCGCCCAGATCACGCCCCCGGTCTGTCTTGCTTCTTTTGCGGCGGCAGGGATCGCGGGGGCGAACACCTGGAAGACCGGCTGGACGGCCTTCCGCTATGCCATGCCGGCTTTCCTTGTCCCTTTTGTTTTTGTGGAGAAGCCGGAGCTGCTGCTCATGGGGACGCC
>JAISXE010000293.1 GCA_031270615.1 Spirochaetia bacterium | reverse complement strand
TTTTCTTAAAAGGCCGTACAAGCAGGTCGTGGGCGAAGCCCCGTGTTGGTAAAGCAAAACGGTCTGCCGCCCATGCGCCAGGGGCTGGTCGCAATTTTCTTAAAAGGCCGTACAAGCAGGCCGTGGGCGAAGCCCCGTGTTGGTAAAGCAAAACGGTCTGCCGCCCATGCGCCAGGGATTGCAGCGGAAAGCCCACAGGCTTTGCACGGGGCTGGTCGCGATTTTGCAGAGCAAAATCGCTGCACGCCCATGCAACCTGGCAAAGCCGAGGACTTGAAGCGGAAAGCCCGATTTTGGCGCGGAGCGCCAAAAGGCGCCCAAATTCTTAATCCACTCTCCACTCCTAATTTCTAATTCTTAATTCCCCTCCGTGTCCGTCCGTCCCCTCCGTGTGGTCAGTGGTTGGTTTTTCCCCTTGCGCGCACCCTTTTACTTTTCGGAAAAACCGGCTATACTGGACGCCGCCATGAAAGCTGCCCCCTTGACGAAACCGGCGCTGCCTGCCGAAACTTCCGGACGCCTCCCCTCGGAGGAGGACCTGATACGGGCCGGGGCGATACTTGCCCGCGAGCGGAATTTCAGGAACCTCGTGACGGTTTTCGTGGAACAGGCCCAGGACATAGCGCGCGCGGATCTCGCGGCCTTTTACCTGGCCCAGGACCCCGGGGACAGAAAAAGCGGGCTGAGGCTTTTTTTCCGGCGGGGAGGCCCGGAGATCCCCGACACCCTGCCCGAAACGGGGGAGCTTGTGCGTTTCCTGCGGGAATGCCGCGAAACCACTATTTTCAACAACCGGGACGGCGGCGGGGACGGGGCGGCGAAAAAACCTCTTTTCCTGCGGGAGGTCCTGCTCCACCCCACTATGCGGAGCGGCATGGCCCTTCCGCTGGCGACGCCTTCCGGGGAGATCGGCGTTTTGTTCGTATGCTCGAAGACGCCCGGGTTTTTCAACCGCAGCCGGTTTTATTTTCTTGATTCCTACGCGAAACTGGCCAGCGGCGCGATACAGAATTCGCGGCTTTTTGACGAGATGCGCGAGTCTATCCGAAAAATCGAGGCCCTGGAGCGCTACCAGGAGAACGTGTTCAATTCCATGACCAACATGATTATCACCACCGACGCCCAGGGCTTTATCCACTATTTCAACGACGCCGCGGCGCGGGCCATGGGCCTGGGGGAGGCCGAAATAGGCCGCAGCCTGGAGGAGGCGCTGCGCGGCTCGCTGTCCCCAAAAACGCTTAGGACAATCGCGCAAAGCCTCCAGGCGGGCACGGAGATCATCGGCCTGGAAGGCATCTGCCGCGCCGCCAGGGCGGAGCTGGACTTTTCGCTGAACATCACGCCCCTTTGCACCCCGCGCGGCAGGAAGGAGGGGCTGACCCTGCTTTTTACCAACCAGACGCGGGAGAACGAGCTGAAAAGCAGGGTACGCGCGGTCAGCGAGGAGCGGCGCGTCATCAAGGACATGTTCTGCCGCTATATGTCGCAGGACCTGGTTTCCAACCTGATGGAGCATCCAGAGGAAATCAACCTCGGCGGGGACAAGAAAACCGCCACGGTTTTTTTCGCCGATATCCGGGGCTATACGAGTTTTTCCGAAAAGCGCGAGCCGGGGGAAATTTTCAAAATCCTGAACGAGTATTTCAGCGAGGCGGTGGAGCATGTGCTGCGGCACAGGGGCTATATCGACAAGTTTATCGGCGACTGCATCATGGCCGTGTGGGGCGTGCCCCTGTCAGGGGACGGAGACGGCGCGCGGAACGCCGTGTCCTGCGCCCTCGCCATCCAGGGGATGGTGCGCTCGGCGAAGAGGAATTTTTTCAGGAACGACGCTTCGGGCCTGAGGGTCGGCATAGGAATCAACACCGGGCCCCTGGCCGCCGGAAACCTGGGCAGCCTCCAGCGCATGGAGTATTCGGTTATCGGCGACACGGTGAACCTCGCGGCGCGGCTGGAAGGGGTTGCGGAGGCCGATGAGATTATTATCTCCCAGGCGACGCGGGATTGCCTGGGAGACGGCTTCCGCCTGGAAAAAAGGCCGGAGGTCCGCGTCAAGGGCAAGGAGAAGCCCATCCAGATATACAATGTTCTGGGGTTGAAATAACCCATGGCACGCGCGGGGAAAATTTGCCACGGGCATTACGGACACTACGGGCAAAGACATGGATTGCGCGCGGGAAGCCACTGCCGTCAGTCTCTGTCTGCGAGGCCAGTGGTTTGGTTTTCCGTATTCTTCCGGGCAAAGTGGCTATCTAGGTAAAGCGGCTAAATAAAAAGGAGTGCGGGCAATGAAGGGCGTTTTTGACTACATGCAAAATATCGTGCAAACCATGGGGATTCCCCGGCTGGCGCTGGTTTCGGCCGCGCCGCTCCTGGCTGCGGCGGGGCTGTGCCTGTATTTTTATGTCCGCGGCCGCGTGTTCAAAACGCGCCTGAAAAGAATAGTCCTGGCAGCGGGAGAGGCCGCGCGCGCGGATGCGCTGCGGGATTTCGCCCGCCGCTACCCGCCGGAAAAACTTTTACGACATTCGCGGCGCATGGAAAAGTATGCCCGCCAGTGGGGGCCGCAGGCGCTGCGGGAAACCGGGCTTGCGCGGCTGTGGACGGAGCGCCTGGCCCAGTCCCCGCTCAAGGCGGGCCTGCGGCGCGTCCTGCTCTACTGCCCCCCGGAGTGCCTTTTCACGGCTTTTCTGGCCGTGCAGGGGAACCCGGCCCTCAGCGGGGTTTTCTTCGACTGGGTGCAACAGACAGGAGAGGAAAAAGTCATCAGGCTTTTGGCCGATTCCTGCAAGGGGGAGGATTTTGACGCCGCCTTTGCCTGGAAATTCCTGGAAAACCAGAAAGACCTCCTGCGGGAGCTGACCGGCGACCCCGAATGGCACGCGAGGTATTTTGCCTATAAGGTCCTCCTTCTTGACCGGGAGGAGCGCACGCGCCGCAGCCTGGAGGACGGCCTCGCGGACCCGCATCCCCTTATCAGAAGGATCCTGGTGGAAAACTTCATCGCGGACGACCGGGACGCCGTTTACGCGCGCCTGTGGGACAGCCTTGTCCGCGACCCCGCGCACGAAGTGCGCGCCGCCGCCAAAAAAAGAATCCTGAAAAGTTTTCCCGGCCACTACAGCCTGAAAGACAAAACCCTTGAACCCGCGCAGGCGGCCCGCGTCCTGGAGTTGCTCGACCCGGGCAGCCAGGAGGACCGCGCCTTTGCCATGGGCTATCTGGAAAGCCAGGACAGGGAGCTGCGCTACCCCGCGGCCGCCTTCCTGGAACAATGCGGGACCCTGGGCGCCATACTCGCCCGGGCCAGCCTTGACGATCCCGCCGGCATGGAGCGGGACGCGGGGCTGCTCCGCAAAGCCCTTGAAGTAAACGTCTGCGCCTTCCTGGACCCCGCGCCGGCCGGCGCGCCCCTCCTTGCCGCGGCGCGTGTTCTCGGCGCCGCCGGCGCAGGCCCGCAGACCGTCTGCCGCCTCGCGGAAAAAGTCTTTGCCTTTTTCCGCACGGAAAAACCGGAAGCGGCCTACCAGGAGGAACTCTACACCAAAACGCTGGAATCGCTCGCCGCGCGGGGCGGCGGCGCGGCCCTGGACCTCTTCGCGCGGGAGCTTTCCTCCCGCGCGGGCGAACCCAGCTTCCTCAGGCTCCTCCTGCCGCGAATCCCCCGAGGCGCGGACTATCTTTTCCTCCCCATCCTGCTGCGCTTCCTAAAAGACCCCGCCTTTGCCGCGCGGAAGGACCTGGTTTCCTGCCTGGGGGGCTTTGACCCCAGCATCCTCCTGCCGGAGCTTTTCCGGATCCTGGGCGGCAGCCGCGCCGACAACCCCCACAGCGTGCGGATCAGCGCCCTGGAAATCCTCGGAAAGCTGAAACTGCCCTACTGCCTCCAGCGCATACTGGAAAGCCTGCCCACCCTGCGGCCCGAAGAAGCCGAGGAATTCGCCCACCTTGTCGCGGCCTATCCCCGCGAAATGTTCGAGGAAAAAGCAGCAGCCCTGTTCGCCTCCCCCGACGCCCGGATCAGGGCCTCCCTTATAACCATCCTACCGGCCACGCGGAACCAGAACTTTATGAAAGAAATACGCGCCGCCCTCAAAGACGCCGACCCTGACGTAAGGGTCGCCGCGATCAAGGCGCTTCTTGCCTTTGGCGAAGTCCGGCTGCTGAACCAGGAAACATCCATGCTCCGCGATCCGGTGCAGCGGGTGCGCCTTGCCACCGCGCGGGTCATCGCGGGCCACGGGAACCCCGCCGCCATGGAAATACTAAAAACCGTCGCCCTGGACCCCGACGAAACCGACACCGTGCGGGTCGGCGTCATCGAAAGCCTGGGCCAGGCGGACAACGAGGAAGGCCTGGCGATTCTTGCCGCCGTCCTGGACTCCCAGCCCGATTTCCGGGCCTGCGCGGAAAAAGCCCTGACAAACCGGACAAGCAAACGGGACCTCATCCAGCTCGTGGAAATCTTCAAAGACTCAGGGGCCCAAATGCGGGACAAACTCATCCCCGTCTTCCGGGGCCAGGGGGAAAAAGCCGAACCCCGCATACTGGAAATCCTGAAAGACGAAATCCCCTCCATCAAGCCCTACCTCGCCCGGATTCTGGAAGAAACCGGCTACGTTGACCAGGCGATCCGCCGCCTCTCGCACCGCGATGTCGAAACCCGCCGGGAAGCCGCCCGCTGGCTCTCGCTTCTGGACACCCTGCCCGCCTTCCGTGGCCTCGTATTGGCAGCCAAAGACCCCGACCAGGAAGTGCGGGTCCTCGTGGTAAAAGCCCTGGAAAAACTCAAAACCCCCGGCAGCCGGGACACCCTGGAAAAACTCAAAGAGGACCCCGACAGCCGGATACGCAAATACACGCATTGGGCGCTGGAGCGGCTGGACTCCCTGGGCATGGAGTAGAAGAATTTTTTGGGCGCCTTTTTTTCGGCCGGGCCGAAAAAAACCGGGCTTTCCGGGGGTTCCGCCCCGCCTGCGGCGTGGCCGCTTCGCGCCCCTCCAATCCCTGGCGCAGGGGCGGCAGGCCGCTTGCGCCTTGCCAACACGGGGCTTTCAGCCCGCGGCCTGCCCCGGAAAAAAAGTGCCTGCTGCCGCTTGACATTTTTTGCGGGCTTGTGTATAAATATTCCTACGGATGCCGCTGTAGCTCAGTCGGTAGAGCAATGGACTGAAAATCCATGTGTGGTCAGTTCGATTCTGACCGGCGGCAAAAGCCCCGCGGCGCGGGGCTTTTTTTTTGGCCTCAGCGCCGTCCCGGGGGGGAATCAGGAATTAGGGGTTGGAGAATGAGGAGTGAGGAATTAGGAATTCTGGGCGGGGGCTTGCGCTTTTTTAAAAACCGTGCTATAAAGAGGCTGGATCGACGATTTTCAGGAAGGATAAAACGGGAATGCTGATGAAACGCGGGATACAGAACAAGGTGCACGCACAGCGGACTACAGCGTTATG
>JAISXE010000231.1 GCA_031270615.1 Spirochaetia bacterium | reverse complement strand
CGCCTTTTTGGCGCTCCCGCGCCAAAAACCGGGCTTTCCGCTGCAATTCCTCAGCCCCTGCGGGGCTTGCGGGATTTCCGCTGCAATCCCTGGCGCCCCACGGGCTGATTGCGGACCTTGACTTGTTGACAGTGGCCTTCGTCCCTGAGGCCCGTGGTCGGGGTTATCCTGTTCCTTTGTGCGGGGCGGAAGGAAAATCGCTTTATGCCCCGGCCCGAAAGGCCGAAAATGGGGGGAGGGGAAGTATTCGTGAAAAAAATCCGCAGGATTTTCAGGTTTTGCATTGTGGTGTGCGCTGTCTTTTCCGCGCCTTCGGTTTTCGCGCAGGCCGGGGGGCAGTCCCTCTTCCAGAAAGGCGAGGAGCTTTTTATGCAGAACAAGCCCGGGGAGGCGGCGGCCCTTCTGGAAAACGCGCTGAAGCAGGAACCCCGCAACGAGAAGATTTACCTCTACCTGGGCATAAGCTACGAGCAGACGGGAAACCGCGACAAGGCCATCGCCGTCATGCAGAAGGGGCTGGACTTTGCCGTGCTGCACAAGGACCTTTTGTATTTCAATATCGCCAACAATTATTACGGCAGGGGTGAGGGGGAAAAGGCTTTTGAGATGTATTCAAAGGCCATTGAGGAGAACGGCAGCCTGAACGACGCTTATTTGAACCGGGCGAATGCGGCGGTCAAACTTGACAAACTTGGGGAGGCGCTGGATGATTACCGCCTCTACCTCGTCCAGGAGCCGGATACCGCGCAGAGGCCGCAGATAGAGCAGATGATCCGTCTTCTGGAAGGCATACAGACCGAGCGCATTGCCGAGGCGCAGCGCATCAAGGCCGAGGAAGAGGAGCGCGTCAGGGCGGAAGAGAAACGGCGCCAGGAGGAGGAGGCGCGCCAGAAGGCCCTCATGGAAGAGGTTCTGAAATCCCTGCAAATGTCGGCGGAGGATGCTTCGCATCTTTCCGCGGAAAAAGAAGACATTATCGAAGAACGAAATGATGTCGATATAGACGACTGAAAAAGAGGAGCTACGAAAATGTACATGGACAGGAAAAAGGTTTTTATTATCGGCGGCGGTATCGTTGCTGTTATCGGGCTTGTCATCGGGGGGATTCTCCTCTTTTCGGGCGGGGAAGAGGAGGAGGATGCCGCCGCTGGCGATGAGCGCAGGAATACTTTAAAGATCGCGGCCGACTATCTGCAAAGGGGGGAATACCAGCGCTCCCTGGATTTGCTGGACAGGATTTTGATTGCGAACCCGGACGACGGGGAGGGCCTGGTACTGCGGGACCGGATTCTGGCCGTGAAGAAGGAGGCGGAAGGGAATATCCGTGCGGAAGACCGCGCGGCCCTCCAGGCGCGCAACCAGGAATTGGAAAAGGCCCTGGCGGACAATCTGCGGCAGCCTTCTTCCCAACGCCAGGGGCCCTCGGCCGGGGAGATAGCCCGCGCCATGGAGCAGGAGAGGCTCCAGGCCGAGAGGCAGGCGCGCGAGCGCGCGGAACGCGAGCGCAAGGCCGAGGAAGAACGCCTGGCGAAACTTTCCGCGGAACAGCGGGCGAAACAGGAGAAGATACAGGGGCTTATCAAACAGGGGGACACTGCCATGAAGGCCGCCAATTATCCCCTTGCCCGCGGTTACTTTGAGGACGCCCTGGATGTGGACGGGATGCAGGCGATCCCCAACGCGCGCATCGGCGAGAGCTTCTTCCGGGAGAACCCGGGCGACGCCTCCTCGCGGAAGAAATCCCTGGAGTATGCCGGGGAGGCCATAAAGATCGATCCCGGCTTGTGGGAGCCTTACCTGACCCAGGGCAAGGTCCACGCCGCCGAGGGGAACATGACCGAGGCGCTGAAATCCCTGCAAAACGCGGCGCGGCTGAACCCCGACAGCGCGGAGGCTTTTTTTGAACTGGGGAAGACGTATTTCCGCTCCAACCTGTACCGGGAGGCGCGGCAGTCTTTTGAAAACTCCGTGCGCCTTGATCCGGGGAACGCCCAGGCCTACTTTAACCTGGGGGCGGCGCGGGCGCGCCTTTCCGATGACGATGGCGCCTACGAGGCGTTCCAGCGCGCCGCGAAGCTGAAGCCCGATTACGCCCGCGCCCACTACGAGGCGGGGGAATACCTCCGCGCGAAGGGCCGGCTGAAAGAGGCGGTTGACGCATACACCCAGGCGGTGAAATACGAACCCAACGAGGCCCGCAACGCCCGCGGCCTTGCCGCGGCCCTGTACCGGCAGGAGAGGTTCGCCGAGGCCGAACCCTGGTTTTCCCGCGCGGCGGAGCTTGAACCCGGGGCCGACGTCAACAATTACAACATGGCCCAGGTCAAAATGAGTTTGAAAAAAACCGAGGAGGCTTTTTCCTACATAAACAAGGCGATGCAGCAGAGGCCCAACAGCGCGGAGTACACCTTTACCCTGGGGCAGATTGTCGAGCGGATGGGCAACCGGCAGGCCGCGCTCGCCGCGCACCTGAAAGCGGCAGGCCTGGATACGAACTACCTCAAGCCGCGGATAGAGCTGGGACGGATGTATGACGAGGACGGCCAGTACGACAAGGCCCTGGAGCATCTTCTGGCGGCCTACCGCATTGGCCCCGATTCCATGGAAGTGAACAACAACCTCGGAAACGTCTATCTGCACAAAACGCTGTACCAGGACAGCATAACCCACTACCGGAAGGCCGTTTCAAATCCGTCCGCGACGGCCCAGATGCGCTACAACCTGAGCCTTGCCTATATCGGGGCGAAGCAGTACGAAGAAGCGAAGGACATTCTCAGGCAGACGGTGAAAAGGGACACCACGTTTTGGGAGGCGTATTACAATTTGGGAAATGTCGAGATCACCACGGGCGACAAGGCCGCGGCGAAAGCGGTGCTTCAGGATCTGCTGAAGCGCAACCCCCAGTACGAAAAGCGCAAGGAAGTGGAGGAAATCATTTCAGGCCTGTAGCGCCGTTTTTGGCCAGCTCCCTGATGGCCTGTCCGCTGAGGCGGTAGGTGGTCCATTCCGCCAGGGGGCGCGCCCCCTGGCTTTCATAAAAGGCTATGGAGGGCTTGTTCCAGTCAAGGCAGGCCCATTCCAGGCGGCCGCAGTCCCTGCGCGCGGCGATTTTCGCGACTGAGGAAAAAAGCAGTTTCCCCAGCCCCCTGCCCCGGAATTCCGGTTTGACGAAAATGTCCTCGATGTAGATGCCCGGCTTTCCCACGAAGGTCGAAAAGCTGTGGAAGAACAGGGCAAAACCCGCGGCGCCTCCTTCGTGTTCGCAGATAAGGGCTTCGGCCTTTTTCTCCTTAAAGACAAAGCGGCGCAGGTCTTCCTCCGTCGCTTTGAGTTCGCCGGACAGATGCTCGTACTCCGCCAGGCCTTTTACCAGATCGAGTATCAGGGGAGCGTCTTTTTCTTCCGCATAGCGTACCAGGGTTTGCGCGTCCATGTGTGTCCAGACTATACTTTGCGGGGGCGATTGGCAAGAGGCCCTGCGATTGTCTTTTCGGAAGCGGATCCGCCTAGCGCCAGGGATTGAAGCGGAAATCCTTTTGGCGCAAGCCAAAAGATTGGAGCGGAAAGCCCGGCCCCTGCGCGCCGCGCGCAGGGGAGGCGCCCAGAATTTTCTTTTCACGCTTCAGTCCCCACATCTGGCCTGGTTCCTGATTTTTTCTCCCACCCATTGACAAGGGATGTGGGGCCTGATAAAAGTTAAAGTGCGGGGTAGTGCCTCGCATTTTCCGAATATCGAGGGGGTTATCCGTGGTTGAAAAATTTGTCCTGTTTGTGCCTGTGGGCTCCATGCTTGCCTTGATTTTTGCTTTTTTTCAGGCAAAAAAAGTGCTTGGGTTTTCTGAAGGCTCGGACCGGATGCGTAAGATTTCCGCTTCCATCCGCCAGGGGGCAAACGCCTACCTGAGGCGGCAGTATACCGGCATCGGGCTGTTTTTTGTTGTGATGTTCGTGGTGTTGGGCATTATGGCGTTCTACGGTTTTTTGACGCCCTTTGTGCCTTTTGCTTTTATCATGGGCGGGTTTTTCTCCGGCCTTTCCGGTTTTATCGGGATGAAGATAGCGACCGCCGCCAACGCCCGCACGGCGCAGGCATCCTCGGAAAGCTTAAACCGGGGCCTGCGCGTCGCTTTTTCCGCGGGCTCGGTTATGGGTTTCACCGTTATCGGGCTGGGGCTTCTGAACCTGTCCATTTGCTTTTTCCTTTTGAAGTACGTTTTTTACGCCGGTTTGGCGGGCGATGAGGCCAAACAGATCAGCGAGATTTCCTCCGCCATGCTGACCTTCGGCATGGGCGCTTCCAGCATGGCGCTTTTCGCCCGCGTGGGCGGCGGCATTTTTACCAAGGCCGCGGACGTGGGCGCCGACCTTGTTGGCAAGGTCGAGGCCGGCATTCCCGAGGACGATCCCCGCAACCCGGCGGTTATTGCCGATAATGTCGGCGACAATGTGGGCGATGTCGCGGGCATGGGCGCGGACCTCTACGAGTCCTATGTGGGATCCATCGTCGCGACAATCGCCCTGGCCGTGTCGGCCGGCTACAACTTCGGGGGCGCGGCGGTTCCCATGCTCATGGCCGCGGTGGGCACCCTCGCCTCCATTGCGGGAACCTTCTTCGTGCGCTGCGGCGAGAAGACCGACCAGAAAGTGCTTCTGGGCGCCCTGCGCAAGGGAACCTATGTTTCTTCGGCCCTCATCATCATCGCCGCTTTTCCGGTAATCTACTATTCCCTGGACTGCGCCCGCTATCCCGAGCGGATCGGCGTGTACGCCGCCGTTTTGTCCGGCCTGCTTGCGGGCGTTTTGATCGGCTTTTTTACCGAGTATTTTACTTCGGCCACCTACAAGCCCACGCAGGAGCTTTCCGATGCCAGCCTTACCGGCCCCGCCACCATCATCATCGGCGGGATCTCCCTCGGCATGTTTTCCACGCTGCTGCCGGTCATTATCGTGGGCGTGTCGGTGCTGGTCAGCTTTTTCGCTTCGGGCGGCGCCGCGGATTTTGCCCGCGGCCTGTATGGGGTGGGCATCTCCGCCGTGGGAATGCTTTCCACCCTCGGCATAACGCTTGCCACCGACGCCTACGGGCCGGTTGCGGATAACGCAGGCGGCATCGCGGAAATGTCGCACCTTCCGGCGGAAGTCCGCGAGCGCACCGACGCGCTGGACTCCCTCGGAAACACCACCGCCGCCACGGGCAAGGGTTTCGCCATCGGCTCCGCGGCCCTTACCGCCCTTGCCCTGATTCTCGCGTATATCGACGAGATAAAACTGAAAAGCCCCGGCTTTGCCTTTGACCTTTCCATTATCAACCCGCCGGTCCTCATCGGGCTTTTCGTGGGAACCATGCTGCCTTTCCTGTTTTCGTCCATGACGATGAAGGGCGTGGGCCGCGCCGCGCAGAACATCGTGCGGGAAGTCCGCCGCCAGTTCAGGGAAATCCCCGGCCTTATGGAAGGAACGGCGGACGCGGATTACGCGGCCTGCGTTGATATTTGCACCAAAGGCGCGCAGAAAGAGATGATTGCCCCGGCGCTGACGGGAATCGTTTCGCCCATCGTTGTCGGCCTGCTTTTGGGCGTAAACGGCGTGGCGGGCATGCTGGCCGGGGCAACGGCCTCGGGTTTTGTCCTCGCCGTCATGATGGCCAACGCCGGCGGCGCCTGGGACAACGCGAAGAAATACATTGAGTCCGGCAGCCACGGCGGAAAAGGCTCTGACCCGCACAAGGCGGCTGTCGTGGGGGATACCGTCGGGGATCCTTTCAAGGACACCTCCGGCCCATCCATCAATATCCTTATCAAACTGCTGTCGATGGTGTCCATCGTCTTCGCGGGCCTTATTCTGAGGTTCTCGCTGTTTTGATGGGCGACAGGCACTGAATAAAGAAGGGATTAACCACGGA
>JAISXE010000132.1 GCA_031270615.1 Spirochaetia bacterium | reverse complement strand
CAAACTCGACGCCGCGGCGTTCGCGGCCAAGTACGGCATCGCCACCGTCATCACCCGAGGCTGCCCCTCGGCTTTTGCCGACCTGCTTTCCGGCAAGCAGCGGGGCACCGTGTTCCTGCCCAAGGCCTGATAAAGAACCACCGACCCCAGCGACAAAGACTGGCGGCACGGACGGAAAAAAAAGATCTAGGGCGCAGAGAAAATCCCCCCCTCTTTTGTCCGTGCCGTCTCTCTTGCATAGCCCCTAAAAATCCCCTGCATTCAAGGCAGGAGGTAACGAAATGGCCGCCAAAATCAAACCCGTACAGCCTACGGAGATAAAAGACAAGAAAATTGCCCGCGAGGTCATTGAACAGATCCGCAAACCAATACCCGCATCGGTGTACAAGCGGCATGAAAAACAAGCCGCCTACATTGGCAAGGTATTTCGTAAGTGGACAGCCCTGTCAAGATAACTTATAAACTCACCTTGCGCGGAAGAATACAGAAAAACACCGGCCACACACGCCGAAACAAACGCAGGCCCATCAGGGCGTGTCTTTGCCCACCCGGCAACAGGGCGAGAGGCCCAAAAACGGTTCTGTCGTATATAAAGGTGGCAGGCCGACAAGACGGAAAAACACAGGCTTTTTGATCGGAATGCATGGCTTTCCGTCTGTGCTTGTTCGTGAGGTCCAAGGCGGCAGGGCGATTGGAGGGGAAATCCCCCTGGTCGCGCGAGGGATAGTAGCGGAAATCCTTTTTTGCCGCGCGGCGGCAAAAAAGATTGCAGCGGATAGCCCGGCTGGTCGTATTTTTGTATCCGCTATGCGGATACAAAAATACTGCTCGCCCATGCAACCCGGGTTTTTGGCGCGAGGCGCCAAAAACGCGCCCAATTCCTTATTCCTCATTCCTCATTCCTAACTCCTCATTCCCCATCTTTTGTCCCTGCCGTCCGTGGTCTCTCTTTCTTCCGCGCCAGAGGCCGTCATGCGGCACGCGAAAGCGTGTTTATCTTGCAGATGGCACGGCGAGAACCCATAGAAAGATAATCCCCGACATGGGCGGATTCCTGCCCGCGTGCCCCTTTTTATTGTGATTAGTAGAACTATATTCCTATTTATAAAATTTTATACGCGCGAAACACGATTTTGTTAAAAAAAGACAAAAAATTCGGCCTCGCGTTCAATCAAACCTGCTTTTTTTCGGTAATTAATATAGTAAAAGGAGGCTTCGGGATGCTGTGTTTGCGGGAAGATATCGAGGAGCTGTTGGGGAAGTATCCGGATCCCCGCGAGGGGGAGGCGGGGGCGGTGGCGTTCCGGCTGGACAGGGAGGCCGGGGCGGCGCTGCCGTGTTTTGCTGTTGTTGCGGATAACAGGGACCCTTTGGGGCTGGGGCGCATCCGGGCGGCTTGCGAGGCGATGGGTCCGGGGACGGTCACGGATTGGATTCCTGTGGCGCGTCCGTGCCGGGGGGCTTCCGGGAGCGGGGCGTGGTTTGTGCCGGAGGCGGGGACGCAGGTTCTTTTGGTTTTTCTCGGGCAGGATCCGGGGGCGCCGGTTGCCGTGGGTTTTGTTTTTGATCGGCTGCACAGGCCGCCGGAGCCTGTTACGCGCAAGGCGGGGGATTGCGTGGTGTGGCAGACGCGCAGCCACCGTGTGGAGATTCGGGAGGAGGAGGGAAAGGAGGCCCTGGTTGTGAGCACGAAGGAGGGGAAGCTGCGTTACGAGGCGACACGGGCCGGGGGCCTGAGGATCGTGAACGAGCTTGGGGATATTGAGATTTCCTGCGGGAATTTGAGGGTCGCCGCGGGGGCCGGGCTGGGGTTTGCGGCGGAGGAGGGTTTTTCTTTGAAGGGGGGCGGGGACGTTTCGCTTGCGGGCGCGAAGACTGTGGTTTTCGAGGGCGGGGGGGAGCTTGCCGTGCGGGGAAAGAACATCAGGCTGAATGGCTCGCGGGGGGTCTGCGCCTGCGGCAAACAGATGGCAAAGGGCGGGGACAAGGTGATGGGTTTCGATGTCCACAACACCGAGCTGCCTTCGGCTTCGGGGACAACCACGGTGCCCCTTCCGCATCCGTTTATCGGGAAGCTGGTCGGCGGGCTGTCCGCGAATGTCAAGATCGGGGGCGCGGGGGCGGCGGTCAAGGGGAGCGTGTGCAAACACGACGACGGGAAGCACTGCCTTCTTCCGGGCGCGGTGAAGTTCACGCAGAATCCCAAAATGGAGGGCACCGTCACGGGCGGGACGGCCGCGGGCGTGAAGATAAACGGGAAGGAGGCGGCTGTGGCGGGCAGCACGGTGAGCACATGCAGCGACACGGGGCAGCGGGACAACAGTGTGGTTATGGCCGCGGGGGCCTCGCTTCCGATGCCGGCGATCATCAATCCGGCAAACACGGAGGCATACAATCTTCAGCGGGAGCAGCGGGAAGCGCGGAATCCTGAACTGAGTTCGGCAAGATGGCATGCGCCGTCCGTGGGGGAGGGCGGGGAGCTTCGCATGGGCGTGCAGGTCCGGGACATCGGCGAGGGCAATGCCCTGACGTTTCAGGTGTGGAAGGACGGGCAGGATCCGGCTTCCCACATACCGCTGGCGCAAATTCCGGCTGTTGTCAGGGGGGCGGGCGCGGAGGCCGCCTGGAGCTGGCGCTGGGAAGGGGAGGGGCCGCCGCCGGATGAGGATCCGAAGTTTTTCTTTACGGTCCATTCGGCGTGGTGCGCTTTTGCCCGGAGCGGGACGGCGGCGGTGAGGCTGAGGCGGCCGCAGTTATCGAATCCGCAGTGGCTGGACAGGGACGGGAAGGCGGCGGACAGGGGGCTTGCGGGGGAGGCCCTGAGGCTGGGCGCGGGCTGCAACGCGGATATGGAGGAAGGGGCCGGGGTGGTATTCCGGGTGTACCCGGAAGGGGCGGACGCGCAAAGGGACCGGCCCGTCGCGGAGCTTGCCGCCGCGAATGCGGGCGGGACGGCGGAGGCGCGGTGGGTGTACCGTTATGTGCATGACGCGGAACAGCCCCTGAGGGAAAAACCCAGGTTTTTCTTTGTGGCCGCCGCGGCGCGGTGCAGGGAGGCCCGCAGCGGGGCCGTGGAGATAAGCCAGAACCTGGAAATCGCGATTGTCGGCGCGAAGGAATATCCGGCCGCGGGGACGGGGTACAGGGTTTTTCTTCCCGACGGGAGTGTCCTTGAGGGGAAAACGGGGGAGAATGGAATCGTGAGGGCGGAAGGGCTTGTTCCCGGCATATATGAGATTATGGTTACGGGGGAGGAAAACGGCAATGATGGATAAGGGTCCTGACAAGGCGCCCGCCGCTTCCGGCGGCGGGGAGGCAAAAAAAACCGTGGTGACGCATGTGCGCGCCGGGGACATAAACCTCAAGAGGTTCAGAATAGACCCCTGCGAAAAAAACGTGCTTGTTGTGCACAACCCGCCCTACGGCGTGTCCAGATAGGGAGCGAAGGAGGTTCGCATGAAATTTCCGGGAGACGCAAAAAACCTGGAAGGGGTGTATGGGAATAACGAGGCCCACGGAAAAGACGGGGGCGGCATATACCCTGTGGGGAAAAACGAATGCTGGCACAGCGGGATGCATGTGTTTTCCGACAGCGGCATTTACCCTCTTGCCGGGGGGGAGCTTGTGGCGTTCAGGCTGGACGAGGCATACAGGCGCGTCCCCCGCGAGGGGCGGCTGACGGACGAACAATACGGCTGCCTGGACGGGGACGAGAAGGAGTTATACGCCCCGGGCGGGTACGGGCAGTGCCATGTGTTAAAAGACGGCGAAAACAGAGGCAGCAGGGAGGTATCCGGCGGCTTTGCCTTGATAAAACACACGGCGAAGCTTCCCGCGCCTGAGGGAGCGGGAGGCGGGGAAATAAACTTTTTCACGCTGTACATGGGCCTGCTGCCGCACAGGGAGTTTTTGGCAAGATTATCCGCTGAACTGGGTACTGATTTTTCGGGCGATTACCACGCGCTTCCCAAAGAAATGAAGGCCGACATTCCCTTTTACCTGAAATGGGTTTTCAGGGTCGCGCAGGGGGGCGGCAGGCCCGCCGTGTTCAGGGAAATAAAGAATTTTAAAATATTCAGGTTGAGCGCGTTTGCCACGGAAGACGCGGGGAGTTTTTTCCGGCAGGATCCTGATGCGCAAATGCCCTGCAAATTCGATAACGACCCTGACGGGGGGCTGACGCCCGTCAGGGCGAAGTTTGCCGATATTTTCTACGATACGGTGCGGCTGGCGGTGGATGGCGCGGCCGGGAGCGGCGATATTCCCGTGTACAGGTATGTAAGCCGGACAGGGAAGGAAAAGATGATTGCCAGCCTGAAAAAGGATGCGCGCGGGTTCCGGCCGGGTTGGAACGCGGACACGGGGCCTGAGTTCCGTTTTCCTAAAATCGGTTGGAATGAAAAGGACGGTTACATAAAGATCCGCGCGCGGGGCAGCCATGTCCAGCCCTCGGTTGTCAGGGGCTGGCTGTACCTTCCCAAGATTGAGCTTGAGCCCAAAGACGGTATGGGCAACAAACCGCAGGACCCGGGCGGGATTACCAATGCCATAAAAAACGCCGGGGGCGGGAAGGACTCCAGAGGGCGCGGGAATCCGTTTTGCGAATGGGAGTGCCATTACGCGGACAGGGATCAAATAATCCTCAAAGCCGAGAACAAAACGAGCGACAAATTCAAGCCATTCGTGTTCGACAGATTGTCCGGGGGCAACGGGATATACAAGGTTATCCCCCTTATCGCGTTCTGCGACTATGTGCAAAAAAAGATTTCCCCGCACATACTGGTTTACGATGGCATGCGGTATCTCCGCGATCCTGCGACGATACTGTTTGAGCATATCCCAACGGACTTCAAAATTATCAATAAGGTAACGATTTTCGGGGACCGCAGTAAAAATCTTTCCCCCCTGACTGTCGAAGGGAAATTCCTGGTGGTAATCGCGGACGATAAGAATGATCTTTTCAAGAACGACCCCTCCGACCTGCTCCGGCGTTACGCTTTTTACCATGGCGGAAGCAGGAGGGCCATAACGCCGTACCCAGTGGACGCCGCGAGCCTTGCCGGGTTCCCGGAAGACGAAACGGCGGGGGCGGCCGTCAGGGCCTACGCCGTTAGCCGCATGGTGGAGCTGAATATTTCGGGCAAATACAGTGAAGGCGACGGGCTTGAAATAAACAGGCCGTGGTACAAAAAGCTGGCCGTCGCGGGCGGGGATGAACCCACAAACAAAGCGCCGCATAAAAGCAGTGGCGATGAGGCATTCGGGCCTGCCGAAGAAGAGGCGTTTATCCGGAGCGCGGAGCCGGACCTGCGCCCGTGCAGGCTTTTCCTGCGCGAACAGGAGAGCCAGGGGGATGCGTACCCGCTTTTAATAAAGGCCTCGGACCTGGGGAGGCTGAAGGCCACGGCAAGGGGGAGGCTTAATTTGACGTTTCCCGGCGGGGAGGGAGGTGCCACGAAGGGTTTTATGCTGTACGACACGGGGGAGAAGGGCAGCTACAAGGAAATCACCGGCGGCCAGGCCGTGGACGGGCCTGCGGGAAACGCCAGGGACATTGTCGGGGAAGGCCAAACCTTTGAGCTTGCCAGCCCGGAAGGCCTCTTGGGGGACTCTTCCGGCAGGCCCCTGCTGTTGCCCGCCAGATGCGGCGCCGAAACGCGCTTCATCGAGATCCCGTCCAGGGCGGGCGTGCAGGCGAGGCTTGAGCTGCGCGAGGAATACAAGGACCTTGGCGCGCTTGTAAGCCCGGGGGAAAAGATAAGCGCCAAGACTTTGCTGGCGCTTCCCGGCGGGCGGAGGGAAAAATCGCCGCAGATCTATGACCTGGCCTGTTTTTTTAAGGACACCGGCTTTATGGATGCCACCGCTCCCGAAATTTGGGGCTACAGGATTCCCCCGGACAAAACCCTGTACGAGGAAAGGGAATCGGAAAAGCGGTATTTCCCGCCAAAAACGGTTTTCCGGGTAAAGGCTGTCAGCCAGACTCCCACGCACAAAGCCTATGAGCTTGAAGTATATTCGATGAATATATACTGTAGGATAAAAAAGAAAGGCGATAATGATCCGGTTGAAGTTGTCGAGACAAAGTTTTGGATGGCAGATAAAATATTCAAATATGGAAAAGACAGGGACGGCAATTTTGGGTCGGTACAGTATTACCGATACCAGGATAAAACCCATCCAGAGGTGAAAACCAATCCCATAGACAGTATAGCGGATTTTGTCGCCGCTTTCAGCATCCTTCTTCCGTCCATCAGGAACAAGGACCTTGTTCGCATAGAACCATCAACAAGCGGCATCCCCCTGTTCAGGTTCCAATTTTGCGATCCCGCAGGGGGGGGCGGGTCGCGGCTGACAATGAAATTCTGGGTGCATGCAGGCGCCCTGCCCGGGGAGCCGGACAAAAACACGGGAACCGTTTCCCACAAAGGCGGCGAGCTGCCCGTCTATGCCGCTAACCCCCTGGAATCCCTGTCCCCTTTGGCGGCGGCAAAAAAGCCGCAGGAGCTTGCGGGCACACTGTACGCGCGCAATCCCGGCGCGAAGTTTGAGGACGCAAAAGGCCGCAGGTACACGGGATTCGCCATAGGGGGCAGGACGGTGTATCTGGAGGCGGCGGAGGCCGAAGCGTGCAAAACCAATATGCGGGACTGGGGCGGGCATTTCCGCAGGAAGGATACGGACGCCAATGGGGATGTTTTTTGCGAGCGCGGACTGCTGCGCGGGTTCGACGGCCTTGCCCCGCCCGCGAGGAGGGAACTGGTGGTCCGCCACCCCCTGGAGTGGGACAGGGGCCTTTACACGACCAGCCACTTCCGTGATATAGTTTTCCGCGGCGATGAGGAGGGCTATGACCTGTTGCAAAGGGAGGCTGCGGCCCTTGACATATGGGAAGGGCTGAAACAGACAAAGGAATTCGAGGGCGCGCGGAACGACTTCCGTTTCGCCCACCCCGTTTATTTCGTCAACCACCTTGAGAGGATGGGGGCGTTTGAGATAAATCCG
>JAISXE010000087.1 GCA_031270615.1 Spirochaetia bacterium | reverse complement strand
GGTTTTTGGCTTTGCCAAAAACGCGCCAAAAAAATCCCCGCTTTTCACTCCCCACGCTTCACTCCTTTTTTACTCTGGCACAGCCCAGGTTTTTCTGGTATGATTGCGCGGAAGAAGGGGAAACCAACATGGCGGAAGAGCGCGATTACGAAAAACTTGTTTCAAAAATCAGGAAATGGCATGAGGCGGGCGAACACGAGAAAATCGTGCGGGCGCTGGAAGAGATTCCGGAGACCGGGCGGGACTATGGGCTTGCCGGTTTTTACGCGCGGGCTTTGAACAATCTTGGGCGCTACGAAGAGGCCCTCGGTGTGCTTCTTGGGTTCGCGCAGGACGGGAAGGAAGACGGGATCTGGCATTTCCGGGTGGGATATTCGCTGTATTACCTTGGGCGGGAGGCGGAGGCCAGCGTGTATTTTCAGAAGGCGGTTGACTACGGGGACGACGGCGAAGACACGCGGCAGTTTCTGGAGGCAAGCCGCGGCGAGGCGGAAGCGAAGGCGCAGCAGGGGAGCCGCCGTCCGGAAATCTACACGGAAGAGGAGATGGATTGCATTCAGGCCCATGTTGGGCGGTACTTTGGGAATAACAAAAACGTGTTCCACGAACTTGTTTCCCCCGATATCCATGTGGATATTCTTGCTATCGAGCCGGGCAAAAAGCATGACTACTATGTCCTGGTAACGATGGGAATGGGCGCCCACCGGATGAATGTGCCCGAAGATCTGAAAGAATACCGACTTGGGCGGGCCGAGCTTCTGGTATGCCTGCCGCCGGACTGGAGGCTGGACGAAGAGGCGATGAAGGACGAAAACTGGTACTGGCCCCTGCGCTGGCTTAAAATAATGGCGCGGCTTCCGGGGGAGCAGGATACCTGGCTGGGCTGGGGGCACACGGTTCCCAACGACGGCCCCTTTGCGGAAAACACGCGCTTTACCGCCATGATGCTTGTCGGCCCCGGAGCTTTTGGCGAAAAATCCCTTAAATGCGAAATGCCCGATGGAAGCTTTGTCAATTTTTACCAGATGGTTCCCCTCTACGAGGAGGAAGTGCAGTTCAAGCTGAAAACCAATGCGGAGTTGCTTTTAAAACTTTTTGATAATAAGAGTATGGAATGCGTTGACATTCACCGGCAGAACGCGTGTAAGAGATAACAGGAGGACAAGATTGCAGTATGCTTATTTTAGCGGAACGCGCCTGCGCGTTTCCGTTTTAAGTCTGGGGACCATGATGTTCGGCGGGCAGACGGGCGAGGCCGAGAGCCTTTCCATTATGGATTACGCTTACGAAAACGGGATCAACCTTTTCGATACCGCCAACGGGTACGCGAAGGGCGAAAGCGAAAAAATCGTGGGCAAGGGGATCAAGGGGCGGCGGGACAAAATCATCCTTGCCACGAAGGTGTTTGCCCAGATGGGCGGGGACCCCAACGATTCGGGTCTGAGCCGCAGGAACATCCTGGGCGCCCTTGAGGCAAGCCTGGGGCGTCTGGATACCGATTATATCGATATTTATTACCTGCACGCGCCGGATTACCAGACATCCCTGGACGAAACCCTTGATACCGTGAGCGGCCTGGTCAGGGCGGGAAAAGTCCGCTACCTGGGGGTGAGCAATTACGCTGCCTGGCAGATCGCGGACATTCTTGCCCTGTGCGACAAGCGCGGGTATATCGCGCCGGTTATCACCCAGAACGTATACAATGCCATTACCCGCGGGATCGAGGCGGAACTGATTCCTTTTCTGAAGGCCCACGGCATGAACCTGACGGTTTACAATCCCATAGCCGCCGGCCTGCTTGCCGGAAAGCACGGGCCGGGGAAACCGGCTGAGGATACGCGCTTTGCCTTGAATAAAATGTATGCCGACCGCTACTGGTCCGGCGAGAATTTCGCGGCGGTCGAGAAACTCACCGCCCTTGCGCGGGAAAACGGCATGAGCCTGCTCCAGCTTGCCATGAAATGGTGCGCGGCGCAGAAGCAGGTCACTTCGATTATTACCGGCGTCAGTCGCCTGTCCCAGCTTGAGCAGAATATCGCCTCCCTTGAAGGCGATCCCCTAAGCGGCGAAGTCCTGGCGCGCTGCGACGAAGTCTGGCATTCCCTGGCCGGCACGCGGTTTGCGTATAACAGGTAGGTTCCCGGTCGGCCCCGGAATGCCGGGGCCGCCGCGCGCCTTTCCGGTTTTATGCCTTTGCCATTTCCAGGACAAGAACATGGGCCGCCGCGCGCGCGTGGATGCTGATGTTTTCTTCGGTAATTTCCGCGGCGTCCCGCGCGGATAGTTCCAGGCGGCCCTCCGATCCCTGAATGCCGGCAAGGCCCTCAATCAAAACAAGATACGCCTGTCGGTTTTTTGCCACTTCAAGGGCAAGGGGTTTTTCCCCGGATATATACGCCGCGCACACATTGATATCCGCGTGGACGCGAATGGGGGCGGCGCTGCGCGGGTTTTCCGCGGACGCGGCGATGGGCAGCCACCTGTCAAGCCTTTCCTCGAATGCGAAGCGGTAATCCCCGTAGTTTGGGGCGTAGTCCTTTTTGTCGGGGAATATCCAGATTTGCAGGAAGCGCAGCTCCCCGCCGCCCAGGTTGTACTCGCTGTGCGTGACGCCGGTTCCCGCGCTCATGTACTGCACCTGGCCCCGCGAGAGGGTCCTCTGGTTTCCCATGCTGTCCTGGTGGGTAAGTTCCCCGTTTACGACATAGGAGACGATTTCCATGTCCTTGTGGGGATGCGTGTCAAAACCCGTTTGGGGCTGAACCGTATCGTCGTTTACAACGCGCAGAACGCCGAAGCGGATATTCCGGGGATTGTAATAATCGGCAAAGGAGAAATGGTGATAGCTTTCCAGCCAGCCATGACTGCCCCTGCCCATCTTCCGGCTGTCGATATGTTTTACCATGTTGTAAAATATACCGCAGCGCCGAGAAAAATGCAAATACCGCTGCCCTGCTGCCATCCTTTTTTAAGGAAGGCTTATGCGAGCAAGTCTATTTTGTCGCCCTGCGGCTCCGTTTTGACGGCTTCCGGCACGCTGCCGGTTTCCGCGGTCTCGGTGCTGGGTTCCGGGGTTTTCGGCATGGAGTCCATAAGCAGATCCAGCAGCAGATGCTGATTCTTTCCGGCCGCATCAATGTTTTCCATACATTACTCCTCTGCCATAAGTATCGGCGCGGCGGGGCATATTATTTAGCGATACTTGTGACACTCCCGCCCAGGCTGGCTATGCCTTTCAGGTCGTTGTCGGTAAAGCGCAGGCCCATGTTGACAAAGAATTCCCTGTTTTTCGTCAGAATATTGTCCATGCCGCCGCCCACATAAATCCAGTTGAGGGGGTTGGACAGCGAGGGGTCAAAAAACGGATACAGGTTCGCGAAAGCCCGCAGGTACGGCCCCTCTTCCTGCCCGAAGTCGAATATTTCCGTGGACAGGGAAATCAGGTTGTCGAAAGGCTCGAAGTCTATGCCCGCGCCCCCGGTACTCTCGATAACGCCGCCCCGCAGGGTAAACATTCCGAAACGCCGCGCGATCTGCGCGTTGATAAGCAGCCTCTGCCGTTTTTCCAGTTCCGTGGTGGTGTAGTTTGTGCCAATCGGCGGCGTGGGGGGCGAGGTGCCGGTCACGGTCGTGGTGGTCGTGACGGTGTCCTCGTACAGGCGGGGCGTGTCCACAAGGCCCAAAAGGTAGAACTTGTCCTTGTCTTCCGGCGTCAGGCGCACGCCGAACTGGTTGCGGAAATCTTCCTGCTTCGCCAGGTAGTCCGATTGGAAAGCCACGTCAAGCTGCAAGCCCGCCGTGGAACCCAGAAATCCTTTTAGGTCCCCCACGATGCTGGATATCTGGTCATGCAGGGCGTCGTCGGTAACGAGCTTCCCGATGGTCCCCTCGCCGGAATTGATTTTGCCGGTAATGCCGGCCACGTTTTCAAGGGCGACATTCAGCTTGGCCACGCTCTCGCGTATGCCCGCGAGGGTTTCGTTGATGTTTTCGTTGTTGTTGGCCAGGATGCGGTCCAGCTTTTCGGTTATGCCCGCGGTATGCTGGAGGATAAGCGCCACGGGCGCGTACTGCTCTCCGGAAGTTCCCCGCACCTGTTTGGTGATTTCGCTCAAGTCCGCGAGGGCGCTCTGCGTGGATTCGAGGATGCCATGCAGCATCAAAAAACCGCCGTCCTCATTCAGGAATTTCCGCAGGTCCTGGATCAAGGCGGTGGCCTCCTCCGCGATAAGCGTAAGACCGTCGGCGCTGGTCGAGTTATAAATCACGCCGCCCGCGCCCATGGGCAGGTCCTCCCTGACGCCCGGGAAAATCGCCACGGAAGAGGACCCCAGCATTGAGTCGAGTTTTTTCTCGATGCGCGCGTCCTCGTAAAGCTGCACGTCGGAGGCGATTTCAAGAACCAGTTTCGCCCTTCCCTTGATCAGTTCAATAGAGCGGACCTTGCCGACGCTGACGCCCGCCATGCGCACGTTGGTATTGGGCAGGAGCCCCGAGGCATCGTCCATAAAGGCTTCCACCTGGTAGGTGTTCCGTGCCTCAATGCGGTCCGCGGTACGCATCATGTAGACGATGGTTCCCGCCGCGGTAATCATCACAAACAAACCGATTTTAAAAAGTCTGGACATGGTTTCGCACCGGCCTAGAGGCCGCCTCCGTCAGTTTGTTCCGCATCAAGCTTCAAATCGGTAAAAGAGTTCTTCAAAAACTGCCGAAGCACCGGATGCTCCGTGCGCGCCACCTCATCGGGCGTTCCCGCGGCCCTGATGGCGCCCTCGGCGATAAAACCTATCCTGTCGGCGATGTTGAAGGTCCCGATAATATCGTGGCTGATGACGATGCAGGTAATGCCGAACTCCTCGTTGACCCGCTTGATCAGCGCGTTGATGCTCGCCCCAAGAACCGGGTCCAGCCCGGTTGTCGGCTCGTCGAACAGCAGGATGTCCGGCTCTATGGCAAGGGTGCGCGCCACGCCCACGCGCTTGCGCATCCCCCCGGAAAGCTCCGAGGGGTATTTCCCCTCTATGCCGGGCAGGTTGATCCACTCAAGCTTTTCGCGGACGATGCGCCGCATCTCTTTTTTGTCCTTCATCCCCAGCACTTCCCGCAGGGGAAAGGAAATATTCTCCGCCACCGTCATCGAGTCAAACAGGGCCGCGTCCTGAAAAGCGTAGCCGAAACGCCTGCGGATCCGCCGCTTTTCCTTTTCCCTTAGTTTCGTTATATCCTCCCCGTCAACAATGATCGAACCCGAATCGGGCGTCATGATCCCGATAATGTTTTTGAACAAAACGCTCTTGCCTATGCCGCTTTGCCCTATGATGGACGTCACCTTTCCCCGGGGGAAATCCATATCCACATCCTTGAGGATGGTTTTGTCCCCAAAAGATTTCGTCAAGCCCCGTACCGACACTATCGTATCCATTGCCCCACCATGCTAATAATATATAAGCTTAATCATAAGATCCGACATAATATAATCGGCAATCAGGATACTCACCGACGCGGACACGACCGCGTTTGTCGCCGCATTGCCCACGCCCTTTGCCCCTCCCTTGGCGTTATACCCATAATAGCAGCAAATCAGGCTCACAAGAAAGCCCATCACCGCCGCCTTGATAAGCCCGGAGTAAATATCCGCCGGATTGACCATGCGGTAAAGCTGGTCAAAGTAGGCGGCCTGGTCAACATCCCCAAAACCCACCGAAATAAGCGCGCTGCCCGCGACCCCCACGATGTTCGATATTCCCGTAAGAACCGGAAACGTCAGTATGGACGCGGCGACCCTGGGCACAACCAGGTAATGCACCGGATTGACCGACATGGTCTCGATGGCGTCGATTTGCTCGGTGGCGCGCATGGTCCCGATCTCCGCCGTCATGGCCGAACCGTTGCGGGCTATCAGCATAAGGGAGGTAATAACCGGCGCCAGTTCCCGCGTCATGGACTTGGCCACAGCCGCGCCCGAAAGGAACTCCGCCCGGAACATCGCCAGAAAAGCCCCAAGCTGGAGCGAAAAAATCATGCCGATAGCCATGCTCGACAAAAGAATAATGGGCACGGACATAACCCCGATATGCTCCATCTGCTCGCTCAAAAGATACAGGCGGAACGGGGGCCGCAGCGTCCACTTTACCACCTCGGCGGCAAACAGGGAAAAACGGCCAAAGCCTTCAATTGCGGAAGTGAAATACTGTACCAGCTTCATCGGCGTCGGTTTCATGGCAACATTTCCCATCATAGGGAAAAAACCCCGCCAAGTCAACGGGGCGAAGCCCCCGCAAAATCACGCAATTTCCGCGACTGCTGGGAGAGTGCGGAGTGCGGAGAGAAGAGGTTGGGCGCGTTCCCGCCGAAGGCGGGAACCGGGCTTTCCGCTCCAATTCCTCGTGCGTGCTTCGCACGCCCTGCGGGATTTCCGCTGCAATCCCTCGCGCGTGCCACATGGCGGCGTCTGGC
>JAISXE010000029.1 GCA_031270615.1 Spirochaetia bacterium | reverse complement strand
GGGCCTCTCGCCCTGTTGCCGGGTGGGCAAAGACACGCCCTGATGGGCGTGCGTTTATTTCGGCGTGCGCGGTCCGTGTTGTCCGTGGTAAATTTTTGCCTTTGTGTACTATGCGTTATGTTAGGATAAGCTCTTATGCCGCGCGAGGGATTGGAGGGGCGCGAAGCGGCCACGCGCATGCCCCGGCAAACGCACGCGAGAGCGTGTCTGTGATAGCAATGCTTCCGGGCAAGAGGCCCTAAAAAGCCTGTGGCGTATATATATATAGGTTAATGGCCGAGCACAATCGTTGCTCGCCCATGCGTCCGGGATTGGGTTTGTATATAGCGTTACCCGGAGGGTGCTGTTTCTTCCGCGCGAGGGGCTGGTCGCAATTTTGCTTCGCAAAATTGCTGCTCGCCCACGCGCGAGGGATTGAAGCGGAAATCCCGCAGCCCGCCGCAGGCGGGCGAGGAATTGGAGCGGAAAGCCCGGTTCCCGCCCGCGGCGGGAACGCGCCCAGACTCTTCTTTTACTCACCTGTTATCTGTCACTTCATCCTCGCCCCCCACCTGGTTTCCCTTCCCCCCTATCGCTGTTTTCATTTCGCGCACATACTCGGCGATGAAGGGCCCCGCGCCCGTGGGATGGGCGGCGATGATTTTGACGATGGCGCTTCCCACGATGACCCCGTCGGCGAGTCCGGCGATTTCCGAGGCCTGGGCGGGGGTGTGGATGCCGAAACCGACGGCGGTTGGTACGGCTGTGACGGCTTTTACTTCGGCGATGATTGAGGCGAGGTCGGTTTTGATTTCGCTGCGGATTCCCGTGACGCCCAGGGACGAGACAAGATAGATGAATCCCGTGGCGGCTTCCGCTATGCGCCGTATGCGCGCCCCGGACGTGGGGGCTATGAGCGAAATAAGGTCCACCCCCTGCGTGAGGGCGGCGCCTTTCACCTCGGCCTGTTCCTCGAAGGGAAGGTCGGGGATGATGATGCCGTCAACGCCGGTTTGGGCGCAGCGTCTGAAAAAAGCGTCGTAGCCGAAGCTGAATACCGGATTCAGGTAGCTCAGGAAGACGATGGGGACACCGGCGCGGGAGGGGAGCCGGGATTTCAGGTTTTCCCTCAGCGACTCCACCAGGGCGAAAATTTTTTTTACCGTGGCGCCGGATTTGAGCGCCCGGATGTTGGCTTCCTGGATCACCGGGCCTTCGGCGATGGGGTCCGAAAAGGGAATGCCTATTTCCACCAGGTCGGCCCCTGCGCGGACCATTTCGAGGATGTAGGCTTCGCTCCTTTCAAGGTCCGGGTCGCCTCCTGTGGCAAAGCCGATAAAGGACTTCCCCGAAGGCCGCTCCGCGCCTTTGCCAAATGCCGTGTGTATTCTATTCATGGATTTGTTTCCCCCTGTAGCGCGCAATGGCCGCAACGTCCTTGTCGCCCCGGCCGGAGAGGCAGACGATCACGCTTGCGTCTTTGGGCAGGCCGGGAACAAGGCGGCGGGCATGGGCAAGCGCGTGGGCGCTTTCCACGGCCGCGATGATGCCCTCGCTGCGGGCAAGGTACTCGAAGGCGTCCACCGCTTCTTCGTCGGTGACTGCCGCGTATTCCGCCCTGCCCGAGTCCCGCAGCATGGCGTGCTCCGGCCCGATTCCCGGATAGTCAAGGCCCGCGGAAATCGAATACACCTGGGCTATCTGGCCCTCGCCGTCCTGGCAGAAATATGATTTCATTCCGTGGAACACGCCGATCCTGCCCCTGCTTAAAGTCGCGGCGTGCATATCCGTGTCCACGCCCCTGCCCGCGGCCTCGCAGCCGACAAGCCGGACGGCCCTGTCTCCAATAAAGGGATGGAAAATCCCCATCGCGTTGCTGCCCCCGCCCACGCAGGCGATCACCGCCAGGGGGAGCCTGCCTTCTTTTTCCAGAATCTGTTTCCGCGCCTCCCTGCCGATGACGCTCTGGAAATCCCTCACCATCGTGGGGAAGGGGTGGGGGCCCATCACGGAGCCGAGGGCGTAGTGGGTGTCGGCGGCCCTGCCCACCCATTCCCGCATGGTCTCGTTTACCGCGTCCTTCAGGGTCTGGGTGCCGGAGGTAACGGGATGCACCGCCGCGCCCAGAAGCTCCATGCGGTACACGTTCAGCGCCTGCCTTTCGGTGTCTTCCCTGCCCATGAAAACCTCGCACTCAAGCCCCAGAAGCGCGGCTGCCGTAGCCGCGGCAACCCCGTGCTGGCCCGCCCCGGTCTCGGCGATGATGCGGGTTTTCCCCATTTTCTTCGCCAGCAGGGCCTGGCCCAGGACATTGTTGATCTTGTGGGACCCGGTGTGGTTCAAGTCCTCCCGTTTCAGGTAAACCTTCGCCCCGCCCAAATCCGCAGTCACCTTGCCCGCGTAGTACAAAAGCGAGGGCCTGCCCGCGTAATCCTTCAGCAAGCCCTCCAGTTCCGCGTTAAACCCCGGATCCCGCTTGTAATACTCGTAGGCCTCCTCCAGCCTGATGATTTCGTTCATCAGGGTTTCCGGTATGTACTGCCCGCCGAAATCTCCGAATCTGCCCCTGCCCATGGGTCCCTCCTTAATATGCCCGCGCTTCCTTTACCAATGCCACCATTTTCTCCCTGTCCTTGACGCCGCCGCTCTCCGCGCCGCTTGAAACGTCAAGGGCATAGGGATTATAGCCCATAGCCTCCCCGATATTGCCAAGCCCTATGCCCCCGGCCAAAAAAAAGGGAAGGCCGCAGGACGCGAAGCCCGGCACAAGACGCCGCCAGTCGAAACGTCGCCCGCCGCCGCCCGCGCCCCTGTCCAAAAGAATATAGTCCGCCCCGCCCGAAAGATTTTCCCGGCAAAGCCCCGCGCGCGGATCCAGGGCCGCCGCGTCCAAAGCCCTGACAAGGGGCGCGCCGCAGATTTCCCTCAAACGCGCGATATACCCGCCGTCCTCCCCCCCGTGAAGCTGCGCCATGCCGATAAGCCCGTCCCGCCACAGGGCGGCGATTTCCTCCGGTTTTTCCCGGACGAACACCCCCACCGGGATGATCCGCCCGTCAAGCTTCTCCCGCAGCCTCGCCGCCGCCTCCGGCCTGATAAAGCGCCTGCTCCCCGCGGCGAACACGAACCCGGCATAATCGGGCAGGGCCTCGTTGGCGTAAGCAATGTCCTCCTCCCGGAACAAACCGCAGATTTTAATCCTCATGGCCCGCGCCCCCCGCCCTGAGCCGCGCAAGCAAAGCCTTCCTGTCGCCCGCCCGCATAAAGCTTTCCCCCACCAGAAGGGCGTCAGCCCCATAGTCCGCAAGCCGCCGCGCGTCCTCCGCCGTGGCCACGCCGCTTTCGGAAACCACAACGCGGTCCTCCGGGATAAGCGGGCGCAGGCGGCCCGTCAGGGAAAGATCGACCTCGAAGGTCTGCAGGTCCCTGTTGTTGATACCGATAATCCCCGCCCTGGGCGCGGCCGCGAGCGCCATCCGCAGCTCCTCCTCCCCATGCACCTCCGTAAGGGCCGCCAGCCCCAGTTCCCCCGCAAGGGCCAGGAACGAGGAAAGCGTTTCCGCCTCAAGAAGCGAGCAAATAAAAAGCACCGCCGAAGCCCCCAGGACCTTCGCCTCGTAAATCTGGTACGGATCGACGATGAAATCCTTGCGCAGAACCGGCAGCCGCACCCGCCCCGCGATCTCTGCCAGGTGGCGGCCCTCCCCCAGGAAATACTCCGGCTCGGTAAGCACGGAAATCGCGTCCGCCCCCGCATCCTCATAGTCGAGGGCTATATCCAGAAAAGGAAAACCATCCCCGCCGGCGATAACCCCCTTCGAGGGCGAAGCCCGTTTCACCTCGCAAATAAACGACAGCCCCGGCGCGCGCAAAGCAGCCTCAAAAGCCAGGGCCGCCGGCGCAGGGCCGGAAGGTTTCGCTTCGGCCTGCCCGCGCAGGGCCTGGAGGCCAAGCCCCCGTTTCGCCGCCTCCACCCGAAGCCGGGTTTTCCCGGCGATCTCCTCCAGTATCCGGGGCCTCATCATCTGCCCAACCCGATAAACGCCTCAAGCTGGGCGAGGGCCTTCCCGGAATCGACAATCTCCTCCGCCAGCTTGATCCCCTCCCGCACGGAAAGCTCCGGCCTGGCAATATGAATCGCCGCCCCCGAGTTAAGCAGCACCGCATCCCGTTTCGGCCCCCGCGCCCCGCGAAGAATGTCCCTGGTAATGCAGGCGTTTTCCCCCGGGCTGCCGCCCGCCAAGTCCTCCTTTTTGCAGCGCGCGAAACCGAAATCTTCCGGGCGAATGGTATAGGTGCGAAGGCCGCCGGAATCCTCCCCCCGGGAAAACTCGCAAACCGTGGTGGGCGAACTCAGCGAAATCTCGTCAAGCCCGTCCTGGCCAAAAACGACCATGCCGCTTTTGACCCCCAGATTGCGCAGCACCTGGGCCAGGGGTTCCACCAGGTCCCCGCTGTACACCCCCAGAAGCTCCATATTGGCCCCCGCCGGATTCACCAAAGGCCCAAGAATATTGAAAATGGTCCGTATCCCAAGCTCCTTGCGAACCGGCGCGACGTACTTCATGGAAATATGGTAATTCTGGGCAAAGAGGAAACACAGCCCAATCGTCTTCAGCAGTTCCAGGCTCTTTTCCGGCGAAGCGGCAATATTCACCCCCAGGCTTTCCAGCACATCCGCCGCGCCCGACCTGCTGGAAGCCGCGCGGTTCCCGTGCTTCGCCACAGGAATGCCCGCCGCCGAAATCACCAGCGCCGAAGTCGTGGAAATGTTAAAAGAGTTGGACCTGTCCCCCCCCGTACCCACAATCTCCAGAACATCCATATCGTGCAGTATCCTCACGCAGTGCCCGCGCATACCCGCCGCGCTACCCGAAATCTCCTCGATGGTCTCGCCCTTCACCGCCATCGCAGTCAAAAAAGCCGCCATCTGGATTTCGCTGGCCCTGCCCCCCATAATCTCGTCCATCACTTCCCGCGCGGCCTCGTAGCCAAGATTCTCCCTGGCCGCCGCCCTGATAATCGCCTCCCTAATCAAACCTCCCCTCCTGTGCGCCCATGATCTGTTTTCGTTTCTATACATAGAAACCCCTCTCCCGTATCTTTATAGAGAAACAGCCCGAATCTGTCAAGAGGGGGAAAGCCTTCCCCCTGCCGCGCACACGGTCGCGCGGCCCCCCCTTCTACGGGGGGCCGCCAGCCCCCCGTAACGCCCCCCGGCTGGACACCAAAATTTTTTTAATTTTTTTTTCATTTCCCGCTTGACACAATTTAAAGTTTCCGATAAATTGTCCCTACTTCGCTTTCCGGTGCCACGCATACGGAAAAAGCAGAAGCAAAAAAGTTAATGGTGCCGGGCTTTACGCTCGACAATGGAAAGAGAGTATTTTTTCAATACCTGTTGACAAAGTTTCCGGTATTTGATACACTCCTTTTTATGCCTCAAAAAATGAGGCGATGAGATTTCAGGCGCCCCACGGAAAAGCGTGGGAAGCCGTTTTGCGTTCCCGCCAGTGATGGAGGGAGGCGAGGTGTTCTTTGGCAAGGCAGGCCGCCGGGACGGTGGCCCTGAACAGGGAAGGGAAGGAAACGGAGCCAAGAAAGCGGGAGGGGGGACGCGCGCGGTGGCGCGCGCCCCCG
>JAISXE010000009.1 GCA_031270615.1 Spirochaetia bacterium | reverse complement strand
AGCGAAAAGCCCGGTTTGCGGCGTTTTACGCCGCAAATGCGCCAAAATTCCGAATCGAAGTGAAATTATAAATGGATTTTGGAACAGGCTCTCGTACAAACCTCATTTCTTGTGATTTTCGTTTTGAAATCGGAATTGCTGATTTATTACTTCTTTCCCTTCCCTCTTTTCCTGATGTGTGGTATACTGCGCGCCGATCCCAGAAGGAGCTTTTGTTCATGGAAAACGATGTTGGACAGGTTGTGGCAGGCCTGCACCCGCTGGAGATTCGCGTTTTGCGGGCTTACAGGGCGGGGGACGTGATTGATTCGGGTATTCTTGCGAGGGACCTCGGCTATAAGACGGGGCAGACGAACCAGACGGTGAGCTGGCTTGCGGCGAAGAATCTGATTCGGGAGAAATCGCGCGTGGCGCGGACTTTTTACGAGCTTACGGAGCTTGGGGTCGAGTATGGGCGCGGGGGCACGCCGGAGGAACGGATGCTGCGCTGCGTGGGGGAGAAGGGGCCTATGACGCTGCCGCAGATCGCGGCGGCCCTTGCTTTGGATAACAGGGATGTTGGTTCGGCTTTCGGCGCTTTGTCGAAGGACGGGGTTTTGCGTATGGACGGCGATAAGAAGGCGGTGCCGACAGGCGCGGGGGACGGGTTTTCGCCGCGCATGGCCCGCGTGCGCGCGCTTCTTGACAGGGCGCTGCTGCATACCCTGGGGGTGGGCGGCGGCGCTTTGGGGGAGGAGGATCTGTGCGCGGAGGACCTGGCGCTGATCCAGGGCATGAGCAAGAAACGGGGGGCGGCTTCTTCGCCGTTCAAGACGGTGGAGCGGGAGGAGGTTTCCTACGTCCTTTTGCCTGCGGCGGACGGTTTGCGCGCGGCGCTGGAGAAGGCGGGGGTTTCCGGGGAGGAGGCGGGCACCCTGACCGCGGAGATGCTGGCCAAGGGTACTTGGAAAAATATTTTGTTCCGCCGCTACGACGTGAACTCCCCGACGCCCCGCATGATTCTGGGGCGCACGAACGCGTATTGCGATTTCCTGCGGTCGGTGAAGGACAAGCTGGGCGCCCTTGGTTTTGAGGAGTTCGACGGGCCTCTTGTGGAGACGGAGTTTTGGAATTCAGACGCGCTTTTTATGCCGCAGTTCCATTCCGCGCGGGATATCCACGATGTGTACTATGTGGAGAATCCCACGCACGCGAAGCAGATTCAGCAGCCCTACCTGGACCAGGTGGCTGCCGCGCACGAGAACGGCTGGACGACGGGAAGCCGGGGCTGGGAGTACGGCTTTGACCGCGATTTTACCCGCCGCCTGATCCTGCGCAGCCAGGGAACGGTGCTTTCCGCGAAACAGCTTCCCACGGCGAAGATTCCGGGGAAATATTTCGGTATTGTGAGGTGCTTCCGCTATGACCAGGTGGACGCGACTCATCTTTCCGATTTTTACCAGACCGAGGGCATTGCCATCGGGGAGAGTGTCAATTTGAAGACCCATTTGGGTTTCCTGCGGATGTTCGCCGAGGAGATTGCCGGGGCGAGCGAGGTGAAATACGTTCCCGGCTACTTTCCTTTTACCGAGCCTTCCATCGAGGTGCATATCAGGCATCCGGTGCTTGGCTGGTTTGAGCTGGGGGGGTCGGGGATTTTCCGTCCGGAGGTGACGGAGGCCCTGGGCGTTCACGTTCCTGTTCTGGCCTGGGGTATCGGCATCGACCGCATGGCGCTTATGAGCCTGGGCCTGAGCGATTTGCGGGAGCTTTTTTCTTTTAACCTCGAACATGTGCGCCTGCGAAGGAGTAAATAAATGCCAAAGATTGAAGTAAACGAAGCAAGGTTCTATTCCCTTGTCGGCAGGAGTTTTTCCCGCGCGGATCTGGAGGCTCTTCTTCCGGCGGCCAAGGGCGAGCTTGACGGGGCCGATGAGGGCGTGCTGAAACTGGAGCTGAACGACACGAACCGGCCCGACCTGTGGTCCACCGCGGGGCTTGCCCGGCAGCTAAGGATTTACACGGGCGGGCCGATACCGGAATACGGTTTTTTTTCGCGCGCGGGCGGCGTGAGGGATTCGGCCTTCCGCGAGATTGTCGTGGACCCCGCTTTGAAAGACATCCGCCCCTGGATCGCGGCTTTTGCCGTGAAGGGGAAAAAGGTTGACGGGCTTACGCTTGTCGATATTATCCAGTCGCAGGAGAAGCTTTGCTGGAACTACGGCCGCAGGCGCAGATCGATAGCGATGGGCGTGTACCGCTCCGGCCTGATTTCCTGGCCGGTGCATTACGACGCCGCGGACCCGGATGCCACGCGCTTCCAGCCCCTGGGCGGCGAGCGGGTTATGAGCCTGCGCGAAATCAACCGCGAGCATCCCAAGGGGCTTGAGTTCGGCTACATCACGGAAGGTTTTCCGAAGTTTCCTTTTTTGCGGGACGATAAGGGCGAGGTGCTCAGTTACCCGCCGGTTATCAACTCAAGCCGGATCGGGGCGGTCGAAATCGGCGACGAGGAGCTTTTTGTCGAGCTTACCGGCACGGAGATCCATTCCCTGCTGCACGCCCTGTCCATCGTTGCCTGCGATTTCGCCGATCTTGGTTTTACGGTTTTGCCGGTGAAGGTGCGCTATCCCTATGACACGCCCTATGGCAGGGAGATCACGACGCCGTTTTACTTCCAGACGCCGCAGGAGGCAAGGCTTTCGGATGCCGCGAAAATCCTGGGGGAGGTTTTTAGCCCAGAAGAGGCCATTCGCTGCCTTGGGCGTATGGGCTGCAGGGCCTGGGCCGGGGACGGGAAGCTGAAGCTAAACCCGCCTGAGTACCGCAACGATTTCCTCCACGGGGTTGACATTATCGAGGACATCATGATCGGCAAGGGCATGGATTATTTCAAACCCGTGACGCCCACGGAATTTACCGTGGGCCGCCTGGGCGACGCGGAAATCCTTGCGCGCAAGACGATTCCCGTCATGGTGGGCATGGGTTTTCAGGAAATGATTTTTAATTATCTGGGTTCGCGCCGGAATTTTATCGCGAGAATGAATATCGGGGGGGAGGACCTGGTTCGGATTTCCAACCCCATGTCGGAAAATTACGAGTTCGTGCGCAATTCGGTTCTGCCCTGCCTTTTGGAGGCGGAGAGCGTTTCGGCCGGTTCGGTGTATCCGCACAATATGTTCGAGATTGGCAAGACCGCGCGCCTTGAGCCTTCGGAAAATTACGGCACCATTACGCTGAACACGCTGGGTTTTCTTTCCGCTTCGGTGGATACGGATTTCAATACCGTTAAATCCCAGGCCGCCGCCGTGCTGTACTATCTGTCTGCGGAGTACGCGCTTGCCGAGGCGGAGGATCCGCGTTTCATTCCCGGCCGCTGCGCGCGGATTCTGATTCAGGGGAAGGACGCCGGAATCTTCGGGGAAATCCATCCTGCGGTGCTGGAAAACTGGGGCATCCAGACACCCTGCGGCGCGGCTGAAATTTTCCTGGATTTGCTGAAATAGAAAAAGCATGCTTAGGGCAAGAGGGGAAAAAATATGTGCGCCTTTTTGGCGCTCCCGCGCCAAAAACCCGGGTTGCATGGGCTGATTGCGGACCTTACTAATCTTTCACAAAGGATAGCTGCATTGAAATTGACCTAACTCCTTATGCCATAAGGAATTAGCTGTCAGAAGATGTGCCAATACTTAAGTAAAATTGTGTAACTTGTTGGCAGTCGGAGTCCGAGGCATACGATGGGTTTGGTCTATAAAGTTGAACACGACAGTATCAAAGTTGTTTCCTGCAAATACCATTATGGTTAACCCCTGTTTCCGGCCTTACTTCACGGTGACGTAGACGGTATTGTCGGCTTCGCTGTAACGGTATTCGGCTGTGACAAGATACCCGGGCGAGCTTACCGTAAACGCGGGCGTTTTTGTATAAATAACGCAGGATGAAGTATCCTCTGTCCCCGCCGCAATGGTTGTGGTATCAGGGTCCATCCAGTTTTCGCTGATTTGGAAGGCATGGTCCATACCCCGGAGCTTGCTCCGGTAAGTCCATCGGTTTGCGTAAAAAGGTTCGTGTCTGAAAGTGATCGGGGCTGGTCGC
>JAISXE010000133.1 GCA_031270615.1 Spirochaetia bacterium | reverse complement strand
TGCGGGAGAGACCTTGCGTCCCCGCAAAAGGATGATAAAATGACAAAACGCGCTGGAAACTATGGGTGGCTTGCCACGGCGGCGGTTCTGGTAACGCTGGCGGGACTTTTTTCCTGTTCGCAAGAGGCTCTTCCGGGGCCGGATCCGAAAGTGGTCGCCTCTTTTTCGGAGGGCCTTATCGCGCGCACCGAAGCGCTGAAAGTCGTTTTTACCGGCAGCTACGATACGCAGGCGGTCATCCCGGCTAAGGCCTTCAGTCTCAAGCCCGGCGCGAAAGGCTCCTTGTCCTGGGAGAACGAGTGGACGCTGGTGTTTACTCCTTCCGACGCGCTTGAGGCGGAAACCACGTATACCGCAACGGTTGACCCTTCGCTCCTTGCCCCTTCCGAGGTTTCGGCCCTGGGTCTTTCGGCTCAGGCGGCGGAATCCGTTTCCGCGTTTTCCTTTTCGTTCACGACCCTTCCCCCGCTCCTGGAAGTACGCTTTGACCCGGTAAAGATCGACGCCACCCGGGGTGTGTGGGTGTCGGGGACGGCCCTGGTGGACAAGGGCGTGGATATTTCCCGGCTGGAAGGCATTGTCAGTTCACGCGAGATGGGAAAGCCCGGATGGAGCCAGGACGCGGAGGCGGATACTTTCCGCTTTGCCTTCGCGCCCCTGCGCCAAACGGAAAGGCCCTTTGACGTTGAGGTAAGCTGGGACGGCGGCGGGATCGGCGCGAAAGAAAAGGGGAGTCAGAGTTTTCAGATTCCCGGGACGGCCACGTTTACGGTACTGTCCATACGGCCGGTGGAAAGAAATACCCTGGAGATAACTTTTTCCTCGCCGCTCGCGCCAAACCAGGACCTGCGGGGCTTTGTTTCCCTGTCGGGGGACACGAACATCCGTTATTCGGTAGACGGCAACATCGCGCGGATTTTCGGCAGCGCGGACATTCCTGCGGAAGCGGTTCTGTCCATACGGGAGCTTTCCGACATAAACGGGAAAAAGCTGGCCCAGAACGTACAGTACACCGTCTCCCAAAAATGGGAACTCCCCGCCGTGCGTTTTACCGGCTCGGGCGTCATCCTGCCCACCAGCCAGGGCGCCACGATGGTTGTTGAAACCCTGAACGTGTCCGGGCTTATCGTGGAGGCCTTTCAGATTTACGCAGACAACATGCTGCAGTTCCTCCAGGTAAACAGCCTTTCGGGAACAAACCAGCTGCGCCGCGTGGGCGAGCCGGTCTGGTCAAAGGCCGTGGAGTTTTCCTGGAAAGACTCCGACAAAAACCGCTGGACGCGCCGGGGCCTGGACCTGACGGAGCTTTCGCGCAAATATCCGGACAGTATGTTCCATCTGCGCGTGGCTTTCCGCAAGCGCCACGTGCATTACGAAAGCCCCAATACTCTCCCGGATTTTTCAAATCTGAAATTTCCCGGCGACGATCTGCCGCCCCTGAGCGGCGCCAGTGACGTGGAAGTGGAAACGGAAACAAGCGGCTGGGATTATTATGAAAATACGCAATGGAATGACGACTGGTACCGCTACAGGAATGAGCCCAGCCACCCGGCGTTTTACCTTAATTACTATAACCACAACATAACCATAGGCCGCAACGTGCTTGTTTCCGACCTGGGACTCATGGCGAAAAAAGCCTCCTCCGGCGAATGGCTTGTGGCGGCGACCGACCTGCGTACCGCTTCCCCTGCCGGCGGCGTGGAGTTTCAGTTTGTGAATTATCCCGGCCGTGTTCTTGAAAGCGTAAAATCCAGCGCCAACGGCATAGCGATCCTTACGCCCAAGGGCAGCCCATCCTTTCTTCTGGCAAAGTCCGGCGCGGGCCGGGCCTTTCTGCGGCTCGCCGACGGCATGGCCCTTGCCTCCAGCCACTTTGACGTGTCCGGCGATAAACCCGTCGCCGGAGTCAAGGGAATGATCTACGGGGAGCGCGGGGTGTGGAGGCCCGGAGACCCTATCTACCTGACCTTTCTGATGTGGGATACCCAGGGAAAGCTGCCCGCCGATCACCCCGTCGGTTTTGAACTGGAAGACCCCCAGGGCCGCATTGTCGAAACAAAGACCTTTACCGGCGGCACGGACGGTTTTTATGCGATAGAGACTTCCACCAAGCCGGAAGCCCCCACGGGCGACTGGGTGGCCCGCGTGCGCGTGGGCGGCGGCGTGTTTACCAAATACCTTAAAATCGAAACCGTTATGCCCAACAGACTTAAGATCGACCTGTCCGCGGGCGGCCGGCCCTATCTTGATACGCAGGAAGTTCCCATGACGCTGGAGTCCGCGTGGCTCCACGGGGCCGCGGCGCCCGGCCTGAAAGCCGATGTGTCCGTCGTATTCGTGGACAAGGAGACGGCCTTCTCCGCGTACTCCGATTACACCTTCCGCGACCCCTCGCGCGCGGTTTCGCAGGAGCGAACCACGCTCTTTGAGGGGAAGCTGGATCAGGCTTCGCGGGCGAACTTTACGGTAAAACTCAACGCGGGGGCCGCCGTTCCGGGAAAACTCAGCGCGCGCTTTTTGTCGCGGGTATTTGAGCCCTCCGGGGTTTTTTCTTCCGAACAGGCGAGCATGGACTTTTCCCCCTACAACCGCTACGTAGGCCTCAAGCTGCCCAAGGGAGACGCGGCGCGGAACATGCTTTTAACGGACACCCCGCATACGGCGGACATCGTGGTGCTTGACGCGGACGGAAAGCCGGCCGCGGGCAATGTGGAGCTTGAGTGCGCGCTCTACAAACTCTCCTGGCGCTGGTGGTGGACAAAGGAGGGCGAAAGCGCGGCGGAGTTCGCCTCCTCCATATCGAGAAATCCCATCATGCGGGGGCTTGTAAGCGCCAGCGGCGGCAAGGCCTCCTGGAATTTCCAGGTGAAGTACCCGGACTGGGGCCGCTACCTGGTTCTGATACGCGACCGCAGCGGGGGCCACGCCGCGGCGCAGATACGCTACATCGACTGGCCCGGCTGGGCGGGAAGAGCCCAGGAAGGCGGCCAGGGGGCTTCGGCCATGTTGAACCTGAGCGCGGACAAAACCTCCTACGCGCCGGGTGAAACCGTGAGCGTGAGCTTTCCCTCCAACAAGGACGCGGCGGCCCTCGCCGTCGTGGAAAAAGGCGGGGAAATCATCCGCCAGGAGTGGATACCGGTAAGCGAACCTACGACCGAATACAAAATCGCGACCAGTGCGGACATGACGCCGAACATCTACGTGCATATCACCCTTTTGCAGAAGCATTCGCAGACGGCAAACGACCTTCCGGTGCGCCTGTACGGCATTATTCCCGTTGCGATTGATGACCCGACGACAAGGCTTTCCCCGCAGATCACGGCCCCCGCCTCCTGGCAGCCCTCCTCAAAAGCCTCCTTTACGGTAAAGGAGGCCCAGGGGCGGCCCATGACCTACACGGCCGTCGTGGTGGACGAAGGGCTTCTGGGGCTGACCCGTTACTCCATGCCCAACCCCCGCAGCGTATTCTACCGGAAAGAAGCGTCCTTTATAAAATACTGGGACCTGTACTCCGATGTCATAGGCGCGTATTCGGGCAGGCTGGAAACCCTCCTTGCCATAGGCGGCGGCGAGGAGGAAATTGACGCGGCGGCCAAGCAGACGCAGCGCTTTAAGCCCGTAGTGTTTTTCTTCGGACCCTACCGCCTGGGAGCGGGGGAGTCCCGCACCGAAAGTTTTGACATGCCGGGTTATGTGGGGGCCGTGCGCGTTATGGTAGTGGCGGGCTCCCCGCCGCAGGTCTCCGGCCCCCAGCCAGGGCGCGCCTACGGCGTCGCCGAACACTCCGTCCAGGTCAAAAGCGACCTTATGGTTCTGGGAACCCTTCCCCGGACCCTCTCGCCCGATGACGAGGCGATCGTACCCGTTACGGTTTTCTCCTACGCGGAAGGACAGCGCAGCGTCCGCGTAAGCATGAAGGCCGCCGGCGGCGCGGCTTTAACTTCCGCCGAATTCGTAAATGTAAACTTCGACAGGGCCGGCGACAAAACCGTGGAGTTCAAAGTCAAGGCGGGAAGCCTGCCCGGACAGGCGCGCTTTACGATAAGCGCTTCCTCCCCGGGGCTAAAGAACGCCCTCCACGAAACGGAACTGGAGGTAAGGTCCACCGCCCTGAGCGTTTCAACAGCCATTACGCAGCTTCTTCCCGAAAACGGCAGGTGGGAAGGAACGCTGGAACTTCCCGGCAGGCCGGGAACCAATACTGCGGTACTGGAGCTTTCCCGCATGCCGCCCCTGGGCCTGGAAAAACGGCTGCAGTTCCTTATGCAGTACCCCCACGGCTGTGTGGAACAAACCACAAGCGCGGCCTTTCCGCAGCTTTACCTCGACAAGGCCCTGCCCCTGCGCCAGGATGAACTTGCCCTTATCAGGTCAAACATCGCTGCGGGCATTGAAAGGCTCGCGGGTTTTCAGAACTACACCGGCGGTTTTACCTACTGGCCCGGCGCCTCCGAAACCTCAAACTGGGGAACCAACTACGCGGGGCATTTTCTCGTGGCCGCCAAACGAGCAGGCTACGCCGTGCCGGAAACTCTGCTGCAGAACTGGACCGAATATCAAAAAAAGCAGGCCGCCTCCTGGGCGGGCAAATCCTACGCCGAAACCCTTGACCAGGCCTACAGGCTCTATACCCTTGCGCTCGCGGGCGCCGCGGACCTGGGCTCCATGAACCGCCTGCGCGAACGCAGGGACAACCCGCCCGCGGCCCTGTGGCGGCTTGCCGCGGCCTACTGGTACGCAGGGCAAAGGGACGCCGCGCGGGCGATGGTCCGGGGCGCCGCCCTGGGCGGGCCGGATTACCAGGAACTCTCGGGAACCTTCGGCTCGGCCTTTCGCGACAGGGCCATGATGCTGGAAGCCCTCGCCCTAATCGGGGACGACGGCAGGGCAAAAGACCTTTTGGAGGAAATCGCCCAAAAACTCTCCTCCGAAAACTGGCTCTCCACGCAGGAGACCTCATACGCGCTCATCGCCGTACTCCCCTTTATGCAAAGCTCTTCGGACGCCTCACCCATTACGGTTTCCTATACCGTGGACGGCGTCTCGGACACCTTGAGCTTTACCACACCCCTGGCGCGCGTTCCCCTCAAAGTCTCCGGCAGCCAGGCAAAAATCGCCCTGCGCAACAACACCGGAATTTTCGCCTACGCGCGCATAGGGGCCACAGGCCTGCCCGCCGAAGGCTCCGAACCCGCGCTGGCCCAGGGCCTGGGCCTTGAAGTCGTCTATCGCGACGCGGAAGGCTACACGCTGGACAGCCCCGCCTCCCTGCCCCTGGGGGAGGACATGATCGTGGAGGTACGCCTGCACAACACCTACGGCTCCGAAATAAAAGAAATCGCCCTTGTGCACGCCCTGCCCGCCTCGCTGGAAATCGTCAATACCCGGCTGGGAGAAGAAAGCTCCTCCTCGCAAAGCGCCCCCTACAAGTACCAGGACATACGCGACGACAAAATAATGACCTACTTTGACCTGCGCAGCGGACAAAGCCAAACCGTAAGTTTCCGCGTAAGCAAAACCTACGGAGGCAGCTTCTTCCTGCCCGCAATCCACGCCTACGCCATGTACAACGAAGCCCTGCGCGCCGTAATACCCGGAAAGCGCATTGCCGGCGGCGAAAAGTAGGCAATGTTCGGCTTGAGGGGGAAGTCTCCCCCTGAGGGCGGTACACGGTACCGCCCTACCCCCTCTGCGGGGGTCCGGGGATTGCCCGGCAAGCCCCGGACCCCCGAACGCCCCCGCCTTTTACCGAAGCCCGGATGCCTTGAAAGGCGTAACCTGCCGGCATTCAAACGCGGCCTCAAAAAACTCCTCGCGCGCGCCGGCCTGCGCGGCGTGTTCTTCGCGGGAGGCGCCGCGATTTTTCTCGCCTTTGCCTTCTGCCTGCCGAATCCCCTGTTCAAGGTTTCCTTCTCGCCCGTACTTTACGACAGAAACGGCATACTTCTGGGCGCGCGGGTTGCGCCTGACGGGCAGTGGCGTTTTGCCCCCTCTTCGCGGGTAAACGAAAAATTCGCCGCGGCCCTTATTGAGTACGAGGACCGCCGCTTTCGCTCTCACATAGGCCTTGACTTTCCCGCCATCCTGCGCGCCGCCGTGCAGAACATCCGCGCGGGCAAGGTGGTTTCCGGCGGCTCCACGATTACCATGCAAACCATACGCCTCGCGCGCGGAAAAAAACAGCGCACCCTGGGAGAAAAACTCATCGAGGCCCTCCTTGCCCTGCGCCTCGAAATAGGCCGCTCAAAGGACCAGGTGCTGGCCCTGTACGCGGCCAACGCTCCCTTTGGGGGGAACGTCGTGGGCCTCCAGGCCGCCGCCTGGCGCTGGTACGGCCGCTCCGCGGACGAGCTTTCCTGGGCGCAGGCGGCGACCCTCGCCGTGCTGCCCAACGGCCCGGGCCTTGTGCATCCCGGCAGAAACCGGGACGCCCTGCGCGCCAAACGGGACGCCCTCCTTGCGCGGCTTGCGCGAAAAGGCCTTTTTGATGCGCACACCCTGCGCCTTGCCCTGAGTGAACCCCTCCCCGGCGAACCCCGGCCCCTCCCCCAGCTTGCTCCCCACCTTTTAGACAGGATTATCACGGAGGCCGCGAAGAAACCCGGCGGCCCTTCCGCGGGCCATTATACGCTCACTCTGGATGCGGGCATACAGGCGCGGGTCACGGCAATCCTCCACCGCCGCGCCGAACGTTTTGCCGAGGCGGGCATCATGAACGCCGCCTGCCTTGTCCTTGACACCCAAAGCGGCGCGGTCCTGGCCTATGTGGGCAACGCGGACAGCCCCGAAGCGCGGAACGTGGACATCGTAGCTTCTCCGCGCAGTTCGGGAAGCCTCCTCAAGCCTTTTTTATACGCCGCCATGCTTGATTCCGGGGAGCTTATGCCCGGGGGCCTGGTAAGCGACATCCCCACCCGCGTCGGCGGCTACAGCCCGGAGAACAACACAAAAAGCTACCTGGGCGTTATTCCCGCGGACGCGGCCCTGGCCCGCTCCCTAAACGTTCCGGCGGTGCGCCAGTTGCGCGGCTTTGGGGTTGAGCGCTTCGCGCGGCTTTTGCGTACCCTGGGGCTTACCACGCTTTTCCGGCGCGGCGAAGACTACGGCCTGCCCCTCATTCTGGGCGGCGCGGAAGTTACGCTGTGGGACATAGCCGGGGCCTACGCCGGCCTTGCCCGCACCGCCCTGCGTCCGGAGGACACGGAAACCCAGTTCTTCTCGCCCGCGTATTTTATGGACGGCGGCGCAGGGGCAGCATATCCTCCGCCCCGGGCCGCCGCCAAAACGGGTCCCGGCCCCCTGTCCCCGGGGGCGGCCTGGCTTACCCTGGAAGCGCTCACCCGGGCCGCGCGGCCGGGCGAAGAAGCCGCGTGGCAGGCCTTTGCCGGTTCGCGGAAAATCGCCTGGAAAACAGGAACAAGTTTCGGCTTTCGGGACGCCTGGACCGTGGGCGTAACCACGCGATGGACGGTGGCGGTATGGGCGGGCAACGCGAGCGGGGAAGGCCGGGCGGAACTGCGGGGCGCAAACACCGCGGCCCCCCTCCTCTTCGAGGTATTTTCGTTTCTTGAACCCGCGGACTGGTTTCCCAAACCTTACCGCGCCCTTGAGGCCGTGGCTGTCTGCGCTCTGTCGGGCCTCCCCCCCGGGCCGTACTGCGAAACCATTAGATATGCCGACATACCCCGGGGCGCCCCGCATCACGCGCCCTGCCCCTACTGTACGCAGCTTGTGCTGAATAAGAACGAAGACCGCCAAGTAAAACTTTCCGGCGGCGAAACGGAAAAAACCGTAACAAAAACCTGGTTTGTGCTGCCCCCCGCGGAAGAATGGTTCTACCGAAAGTGGAACCTGGATTACAAACCCCCTCCGCCCGCGCCCGGCGCTTCGCGCTCCTCCGTTCCTATGGCGCTGTTTACCCCGGAAGAAAACGCCGAAGTATATGTGCCCATCGAAATAGACGGCGGCGCGGGGCAGCTCGTCCTCGCCGCGGCGCACCGGGACGCGCAGGCGGTGATTCACTGGCACATGGACGAGACTTACCTGGGTACGACGCGCGTGTTTCACGAAATGGAAACCCGCCCCGCCCCGGGGACGCACGTCCTCTGGCTCGTGGACGCGGAAGGCAATACCTTGAGGCGGCGCTTTACGGTCTTGGCCGCCGCAGATTAAGCACGGACGGCGCGGACAATTTAAGGACAGACAGAGAGAAAACCGCGAACTTTCACGAACCATCACGAACACGGAAGAAGACCTTAAAAAATCGTATTCAGCCGCCGTCCCCCCGTCACCTGCGAGGCCTTGCGCCTTTTTTGCTGTTGCACGCGGCAGCCCCCTGGGATTGCCTTCGGCAATCCCAGGAGGCGCGATTTCTTGCTCCACAAAAAAAATCGCCCCACGCCTAAGGGCAGTTAACCTCATTCCGGGAACGGCGGCGTAATAATTACGCCTTTTTTTTCACTTTTTTTCCCATTTGTTCAAGCAAAGCCTCCTTTTTTTCAGTGATTAATAGGTAAAAGGAGGTACTCAACTCTTATGGCTATTCATAACGTAAAAGACAACATCTTCA
>JAISXE010000369.1 GCA_031270615.1 Spirochaetia bacterium | reverse complement strand
CCGCTGCAATTCCTCAGCCCCTGCGGGGCTTGCGGGATTTCCGCTGCAATCCAGGCTGCATGGGCGAGCAGCAATTTTGCGAAGCAAAATTGCGACCAGCCCCTGGCGCCCCACGGGCTTTTTGCGCTTCGCGCAATCTAATTCTATATAGCGAGGGTAAACGCCGATGCCCTGTGGAAAAATGAGGAAGTAGAACCTCTTGTCTTCACCCCCCTAATTCCTCGTCCGTGAGGTGGTTTCCTCGTCCGTGTGGCCAGTGGTTCTTCGTCCGCGAGGTCAGTGGTTTCCTCTTGCCAATCAGCCCACAGGCGGGTATAGTTTGCCGATGACAGAAGAACGGCCAAAGATTCTGGTGTACACCCGCCGGAAAGACGAAGCGGTGTTTTTCGGCAAATTCGGCAGGCAGTACGCCGTCGATGTGTGCGAGCGGGAGGAGGTTCCCACGGTGGAGACGGCGGCGCTGGCGCAGGGCTTTTCCAGCATCAGCATTACCACGACGCCCGTGGGGGAGCCTGCTTTGAAGGCCCTGCGCGAGAGGGGTGTGGGGTTTGTTTCGACCCGCAGCGTGGGCTACGACCATATTGACCTGCGGGCGGCGAAAGGGCTGGGGATCCGCGTGGGCAATGTCAGCTACGCGCCGGACGCGGTGTCCAATTACACGCTTATGTTTATTTTGATGGCGATACGGAACATCAAGAACATCGCGCGCCTGGCCCTTGCGCAGGATTATTCCATCCAAAGCGATTTTGTGCAGGGGAGGATCCTGCGCAATCTTACGGTTGGCATTGCCGGCACGGGCCGCATCGGGCGGCGGGTCATCGACCACCTTGAGGGTTTCGGCTGCGGGATTCTGGCCTATGACGCGCACGAGAGCGAGGACCTCCGCCGCCGCGTCCGCTACGTCGGCTGGGAGGAGCTGTGCGCGTCCTGCGACATTATTTCGCTGCACATGCCGGCGGCGCGGGACAACCACCATATCGTGAATGCCGCGTCGCTGGCGAAGATGAAGGACGGGGTTATCATCGTCAACACGGCGAGGGGTTCCCTTATCGATACGGCGGCGTTTATGGACGCGGTGGAAAGCGGGAAGGTCGGGGCGGCGGCCCTGGATGTCGTGGAGGAGGAGGGCTACCTGTACTACAACAACCTGCGGGGCAAGGTGCTGCCCAACCGCGACATAGCCGTGCTGAAGTCCTACCCCAACGTCATCGTGACTCCGCACACGGCGTTCTATACGGACCAGTCGATAAGCGACATGGTGGAGAATTCCATCAAAAGCTGCATCGCGTTCCAGCGCGGCGGGGAAAACCCCTGGGAAGTGAGGCTGTAAGGTCTGCGGGGTCAGTGTTTTTTCCCCGGCGGCGGGTTTTTGTTTCCAAAACAAAAAAAAGCTGTCCAAAATTGCTTTGGGCAGCTTCATCCCCAAAAAACTCAGGAATCCTTCTTATCAACGTTCTTGTTTTTCTTCCCGAACACTTTCTGCAAAATGATGCAGAGAATGGGAATACCAAGAACAACAGCCAAAAAAATACCTGCTCCCGACATTACAGTCACCTCCGAATTTTTTGATTCGGCGGGACAGGAATATTACCTGTCCGCCCCGCGGCTTCCTGATTTCAGCCACAGTGCGAACATTAAGGAAATCCGGTTCTTCAAAAAAAAATGGAGAGCCCCCGCAAAGGAGCTCTCCACCCTAAAGCCCAAAACTTGAAACAGTTATCGCTAACTGCCAACCGGAATAATGCATTACTAACTGTCATTGGTATTGTAGCGTGGAAAAGCAAAAAATGCAAGAAGAATTTTCAAAAAGCGCAGGGCAGGAATGCGCCGCCTGAAACGGGCAAAAAAAGATCAACCGCGGACAGCACGGACAGGAAAGCAAGAGAAAAAAATCCGTCCGGGCGGGCTGTCTCCGCATGGCCCGCGAGGCCTGCGGCTATTCCGGCAGGCGGGTTTGCCATCCCGCCGGTTACTGGATATTTATGCAGATGCGGTTGAAATGGCCGTTTTTATGCGAATTTTATTCCAAAAATACGGCAAAAAACGTATAATAATACCTTGACAGGGGAAAGGGCAAAAGAATATAGTACCCGTATAATGAATCCATTAGCAAACGAACTCAATGCCGTTCTGGCGGGGACGGCGGCCGGAAGGCTTCTGTCCGCCTACGGGGAGCGGATGTACTTCCCGAAAGGAATTGTCGCCCAGTCGGCGGAGGCGGGGAGACGGGCGCGGCGCTACAACGCCACTGTGGGCATGGCCTACGAAAACGGCGAGCCGATGATACTTCCGGCGGTAAAGGAACTGACGCCCGGGTTAAGCCCTTCCGAATCGGTCGCTTACGCTCCGGCGGGCGGGGACCCGGAAATCCGCCGCCTGTGGAAACAGGAAATGCTGGCGAAGAATCCTTCGTTGCGGGAAGGGGGTTTTTCGCTGCCCATTGTCGTTCCCGGGCTTACCACGGGCATGGCCCTGGCCGCCAGCCTTTTTGTGAATCCGGGCGACACGGTTATCCTGCCCGATTTGTACTGGGACAACTACGAGCTGATTTTTTCCGAGGCCGGGCAGGCGAAATACCTGACTTTTCCTTTCTTTGACGGCAGGGGGGGGATCAACACCCCGGCCCTGGCGGAGGTTTTGCGGGAAAACGCCGGCGCGGGGAAAATCGTCCTGATACTCAATTTTCCCAACAACCCTTCGGGGTATTCGCCCACAAAGGCGGACGCGCGCGATATGCGCCGGGCCGTATACGAGTGCGCCGAAGGCGGGACGGATATCCTTGTCATTTCCGATGACGCGTACTACGGGCTTTTCTACGAGGACGGGATCGAAACCCAGTCCCTGTTCGCTTTTTTCGCTTCGCTGCACGAAAGGGTTTTTGCCATAAAAGTCGATGGCAGCACAAAAGAGGATTTCGTGTGGGGTTTCCGCATCGCGTTTCTGACCTACGGGGGCAGGGGGCTTACGGACAAACACTACGAGGCTCTTTTGAACAAGACGAACGCCGCCCTGCGGGCCAGCATTTCAAACTGCTCGCGCATCGCGCAGAGCATCATGATCCGGGCAATGGGGCAGCCCGGCTACCAGGGGCAAAAGGCGGCAAAGCTTGGCATTCTGAAAAAACGGTATCTGAAAGTGCGGGATATTCTCTCAAAACGGAAGGCCGGGAAAGCCTTGAGGGAGCTTCCGTTCAACTCCGGGTACTTCATGAGTTTCGCCTGCGAAGGGATCTCCTCCGAAAAACTGCGCCAACGCCTGCTTGAAAAGGGCATCGGCGCGATCTCCCTCCAGGACCGCCTTTTGCGCGTCGCCTATGAGAGCATAGACGAAAGCGGCATGGAAGAGATGTTCGGCGAAATATTCGCCTCCGCGGACGAGCTTCTGGCGGAGGGGCAAGCGTTAAAATAAGCCCCCCGCGCAACAAATAAGGGAAACCACTGCCAACAAGTTAAGAAAGTGGTGTGCGCGCATTTTTGGCGCTGGAGCGCCAAAAACCCGGGTTGCATGGGCGGCAGACCGTTCTGTTTCACCAACACGGGGCTTTCAGCCCACGGCCTGCTTGTACGGCCTTAAAGCAAATTGCGACCAGCCCTTTGCGCCCCACGGGCTGACTTTTGGCCTTAACGTGTTGACAGTGCCGAAATTCTCCTCTTCGTTGGCCTTTTGCCTGTGAGGCCCGCGGTTGTTCTTTGCCCGCCTCTTTCCGTCCGTTCTGCCCGTGGTACTCTTGACAAAATAATATTAGTTTTATATAAGATGTTTAGCTGTTACATAGTAACCGCACTATTCTGTTGAGGAGGACATGATGAAAAAGAAGATGCTGCTGGTTTTGGCGGCCGCCCTTTGTGTCGCGGTTTCCGTCTTTGCCGGGGGAAAACAGGAAGATCCCCTGGCTTCCGGCCAAAGCCCGGACGGGGATAAGGCGTCCGGCGTGACGGGCGGATCGGCCCTTCGCCCGCGCGCGGGGGGCTGGGAGGATATTGACGGCCTTTCCAGCGCCAGTATTTTGCGGGTTGGCCGGGGCAAATTCGGTTATGTTGACAGGAACGGCATGGACGGGTATCGCGTTAAGATTGTCGATGTGGGCGATCCGACAAAAACCGTTCGCGAAAAGCTCGCCGGTGGAACCGGGAGGAACGTAGCCATGTGGGCCGCCGGCGAGGGGGGGCGCATCGTCCTGGTGGAGGCGGACGAGTTGGGCCGCCAGGATTACACCGGGCATAATATCGTGGTCTACGATCAGGATCTCCGCCTTCTCAGGAGTTTCCCCTACGGGAACCAGACCGGCCTTGCGGAGGGGCACCGGGCGCGCCCCTTAAACCACCGGGAGCCTATCCTGGCCCTGACGGACAAGTACGCCCTCGCCGGTTGGCAGGACAAACCTCCGGTGGATACCGATCCCGCGCCCAATTTTATCAGCATATATTCCCTTGAGGACGGCAAGGCCGGCCACATTCCGGTTTCGGGCGACACGGCCAATTTGAACATCGGCAACCTGACGGGTTTTGCCGCCCGGGGCGGGTACATCATCGCGGGTGGAAGCACGGGAACCAAGGTGCTTAGGATAGACCCATCGGGGCCAAACATCGGAGTTGCCGTGCTTGGCACTGTTGCGGCGCAGACGCCGGGTTCCCACTGGATACAGGACAACCGGAAATATGTTCTGGAATCCGTCGAGGGGAACGGCACGGTCCGGGTATGGAAGTGGAACGGGGACAGCGCGCCTTCCCTTGTGGGTGTCGTGGAGGCCGGTGCGGGATCGGGGAGCGTCCAGGCCCTTTCCTTTGACAACGAGGATCAGGACCGGGCGTATCTTTTGGGCAAGGTGGCTGGCGCGAATGCCGGCAGTGTTTACCGCATTGACCTTGCCGCCGCGCGGGCGGTGAAACTCTTCACCATTCCCGATTCCGTGGCCGGCGGGGTTTTGACCGGCATGTGGACCATCCAGGTAGAGAGTTCCGGTTCGGACACCTGGTACATCGTTGGGGGCGCCATCGGCAAGGCGCCGGATGATAAGAACGGCGTCCTCGTGATAAAAAACCCGCCGACCGACGGCGGCAGCGTGGACGCCGCCTGCCTGAGTTCCAGCCTGCTGGATTTTCCCACCCCGGCCCGCAGCATGAAGGCCTTTAAGAGTTCGGGCACTATCGTGTATGTCGCCAAAAACCATATAAGCCGCAATTATCCCGCGCTCTCGCGCTATATGCTGCGGGTCATGCGGGTGAACGGCGATTAAGGGCTTATCCTTAAATAACGCATAGCACCCAAAGGCAAAAATTTACCACGGACAACACGGACGGATAGGGAAACCACGGACAACACGGACAAAGACACGCCCCAATAAAACCGCGCGCGGACAGCGCGTGATTCCGTCCAGGCAGCAGGGCGAGAGGCCCGAAAAATTTTTTGCGTATAAAAGCCGAAGGGCCGACAACCCCCCCGGGGTTTTTAAACAACTCTATTGAAAAAAAATCTGTCCGGGTGCGGTTTTTTGCCTGGGCAAAAACCCACCCGGACAATTCGAGGGGCATCGCGGGGTATGCCACAGGGTTCTCCCGGG